>JANLFO010000009.1 GCA_024653205.1 Clostridia bacterium
AAAACCAGTGCCACACCTAGATCTAAGCCTCCCTCAGGCCGGGAACTTGCGCTTAGCTGATCGCAAAGGCCAGGGGCCGGTGAACTTAATCATCCTTCGATACAAGAATGAGCCGCAGGCCCGGTCTCGTTGTTTCTAGGTACCGGTCTCTGCCGATCCGGACCCGGTATCGGCGCTCTCACCCGCCTCGGAGCCGCCATCCTCTTCTTCTCCCTCTGGGTTGGTGGCCTCAGTCTCTCCTTCGTTCTCGTCGGTTTCCTCTTCGGCTGGCTCCACCACGCTTACGTCGCCGGTGTTCTGGTCATAATCCACCTGGCAGCCCAGGGTCTGGTTGAGAAAACGGAGCGGTACCAGCACCCGGTTGCTGACCAAGAGGGCCGGAACCTCCAGCTCCTGTTTCTCCCCGTTTACCCATACCTCCTTGCTGTAGACCGACAACACTACCGTGATGTCGTTCTTGATCACCGTGACCGTCCTGGCCTCCGGATCCCACTCAATTTCTGCCTTGAGGCCCCGGGTTATGGCCCGCACCGGAATCAAAACCCGGCCGTCTTTAATAACCGGCGGCAGGTCCGAGGGGTCGAAGGCGAACTCGCGGCCGTTCAGGAATACCTTACCGGTAAAACGGTGGAGCTGGGTGCGTTCCCGGACCTTCAGACCCAGGCCGGAAGCGCTGCCCGTCTGGGCTTCCGTCCCGGTTTTTTCCTCTGTCCGCAGGCGGACTCGTTCGCGAGCTGCAGGCTGCTCCTTGGCAGCGCCGCTTTTCTCGTCGCCGGCCTGGGTTTCCTTTTCCAGCCGCTTCGTAACCTGGTTGCGGTTCTTGCCGTCCATGTCCGGGGAGCCCGGCGCTGCGGCGGCGAACGCCGGGGCCAGGAGGGACAGAACCAGGAGGGTAAGTACGGTCAGTAGCAGAAATCGGCTTTGCCTGCGCATAATCTTGCCTCCCTAGCGCTCAAGTTTGGGAACCACAGCGACTCTATCTAACTAAATGTTCTTGATGAAGCTTCCGCGTCACCTCCCCCGGGTTCCCAAAAGGCGCCTACGGTGCCGGCCTCGGCTGACCATATAATACCACAACCCCAACCCCAACCCTCTCAGTCAACATCTAGTGCTGCCCGTACTCGAGCCCGGTGTCGATCATAGCCCGGAGGTTCTCCGGCCGGACACCGTCCAGCACGCCGCCGTTGGCCAGGATGTACCCCCCGTCGGACCCGACCTCCGTAACCAGCTTCTTAACGTACTGCCGTACTTCTTCCGGGTGGCCTACCTTAAGCAACGGCAGAGGCACGTTTCCGGCAATGCAGGCTTTGCCGGCAAGGGTGTCCTTTGCCCTCACCATGTCGGTCTGGTCGAAGAGCCACATAATTCGTCCTGGGGGCAGGTCCGGATCGGCCAGGAAGTCCAGGCGCTGGTTGTAGCTGCCTTCTACAAAGACGAAGGGCACCAGACCCTCTCTAATCAGCCCCAGAAGAACGGCTTTAAAGCTGGGCCAGTAGAACTTGGCAAAGGCCTCCCGCGAAAGGAAGCCATCTGCGCCTTTATGAAGGGGAATCTGAACCAGGGGGCTACCGCCGAGGCGGGAGTTATGTACCCCCATATCGATCATTATCGGCACCAGACGATCCAAGGCAGCTAGAACCTGATCCCGACGGCGGTACATGTCTAACATGATGCCACGGGTGCCGCGCAGGGTATCACCCAAGGTGTCGAAGGGTGCCTTGGTAAACCCCGAGGCCAAACGAGGTAACCCGAGAGTGGCGCTATTCTCGGTATCTACCGCCCCGGTGGCCTTAATCCACTCCTGCGCCGCCCGCCCGGCGGCCAGAAGCCTGGCAAAGGCCTCCTGTACCTCGGGTAGTCCTATAGCAACCAGGAAGGGCCCCATGAAGGGTAGTTCCACCAGGTCGGTGAGGGGGAGCAACTTGTCCCAGGGCTCCAGCGCCCCGAAGATGCGGGGCAGGTAGTAGCGGAGCCAGTAATCAGAAGGATCGCGAAGGAGCAGATCGTACTCGTCCTCGCGCATATACTCCTTTTCTATGCACTGGAAGGGGATGTCCGGTGGGGTGCCGTGGCCGGGCCACTCGTACAGGCGGAGGTCCAGTACCTCGAAGACTTTGCCTGCCCCAATGCCGGCACTGGCCGCCAGAGTGTCGGTGGTGAAATCGTGGTTAAACTTGCGAAAGGCTTTGCCCAGCTTGGCATAATCATACATGGCTTCCTGAGCGGTAATACCCCCGTACTGGGCGGGGTAAAAGCCGGTCAGGAGAATGATGGGTACCCGGTCCGGGCGACGGAGTTCTAGGGCATCACGCAGACGCCGTACGCGTTGTCGGTACGCCTGTCGGACCTCTTCGTTAGGGAACGGTATACCTGGGCCTTCCTCCCAGGCCTCCATTCGGGCCCGGTATTTTTCTTCTGGCGACAAGCGGTTCCAATTCGAAGGATACACAACCAACCCCCCAACAGAATTGTTAATTGTTATATAGTCAATTAACAAAACAGTATTCTTCATGCTTGGGCCAGGCTCCTTCCGCCCTCGGCAACTGCGTGTACAGCGCTTGTGCTTTTCAGCGCCCGTTGAGAATGCTATACTGGCCTTAACCCGCCAAGCCGTTGCTCATCGGGCTCTGCCGGGCCGCCTCCATGAATCTCGAGGTGACGCGAAGTGTCTGACGGCTTCTTGGTGTTATATGGGAGTATTGGCGGCTTTGCCGCCGGCCTGCTGGGGATCGGCGGAGGTATACTCCTCATACCCCTGCTGGTTTACCTTGCCGGCATCTCGCTGCGCTCGGCTACTTCCATCAGCCTGGTGTTCATCCTGTTTTCTGCCTCCTCCGGGCTCGGAGCCCACTTCAAGGCCGGCAACACCGACCTGCGCCTGGGTCTATGGATGGGCACCGGCGCCGTAGCCGGCGCTCTTGGCGGGGCCCACCTGGCGGGTATGGTTTCCGACCGGTTCCTCTTGGCCCTTTTGGGCGCGGTAACCGCCCTGTCGGCCTCGGTGCTGCTGGTGCCGAGGCCCGAAGACCTGCTCGACCCGCCTTCCGGGACCTTTGGGGAGTGCGGCCGGAGCGAAGCCCGGGTCAAGCCTGCCTTTGCTCTGGCGGTGGGCCTGGGGCAGGGCCTGCTCGCGGGGCTGCTGGGCCTGGGCGGGGGCGTCATCGTGATCCCCTTGCTCGTCTACCTCTTGGGAGTGAACACTCATAAGGCCCTGGGCACTTCCCTGGCCGTGGTGTGGATTTCGGCCGCCGCCGGGCTGGCCTGGAAGGCCTCCACGGTGGAGATCGATACCCTGCCCCTGCTGCTGGTAATTGCCGGGGCGGTGCCGGCGGCCTGGCTGGGAGGCCGGGTGGCCGCCCGCCTTTCGCCCCGGTTGCTCCGGCTCCTGCTTTCCCTCATCCTGTGGTCGGTCACGGCCAGAACGGTCCTTGCCTTGACCCTGCGCGTTTAGGCACGTTCCCGGGCACGGTTTGGCCTTGAAAGCCGAAGAACAGCAGGGCGGCGAAGGCGGATGAGGCGGACGCTGGAGCCCCGGCTCCATTCCTTTTTAAGGAAGGAAACCTTGAGCGCGGGCCGCCCGTCATTATCTTAGAGTGCAGACCCCTCGAAAACCTACAGAGGAGATTGCGGAAGGGAGGAGAATACGTTGCGGAGACTGGCGTGGATATTGCTCGCGGCGCTTATAGTGGTGGGGCTGGTACTGGCGGGGTGCCAGGCGGCGGCGCCGGAACCGGAATCGGGAGGGAGCGCGGCCGGACGGGAGCCGGCGGCGGTTTCCGAGCCGCAAGGCGCGGTGCCCTCCGGTGGCGAGGGGCAGGCGGGGAAATCGCCGGAGGAGCCGGTGAGTTCCGGCCCACCAAGCGAGGGCGAGGAGGCGGATGAGCCGACGCCGCAGCCGGTGGCCCAAAGCGACAACTTCCGCCTGTTTACCCCAGCGCCGGACACCACGGTGACCGTCGGGCAGCCGCTCACCATCCGGGGTCAGGCCCGGGTATTCGAGGCCACCTTTAGCATAGAGCTGGAGGACGGCCATAACATCCTGGCCGAAGAGGTAGTAACGGCGGACGAAGGTGCTCCCGGCTGGGGGGACTTTGAAGTGCAACTGAACTTTGATCCTCCTACCAGCCCTCACGGCACGCTCCTTTTTGTAACCTACAGCGCCCAGGACGGCTCTCGGCAGGAAGAACTGGTAGTGCCGGTGAAATTCGACCGGGTGGTGCCGCTGGTAAGCTAGCGGGTCGGCCGCGGGACCGGGGACGGGCGCCGACCCCGACCCTCCCACCCGGCCTTGAATCTAGTGGGCGCAAAAGCAGACCCGCTCGTACCCTTCGAGATAGGCCAGGCCGGCAATGCTCACCCCGTAAAACAGGGTGGGCTTTTCGGTCAGCAGGGAAGGAAGGGTGCCGTTCACCGCAGTGCTACCGGTGGCCAGAACTACCTCTGCCCATTCCAGTAACTCCGCATTGTGTTCCCCGGACTCAACCCGCACCCCGGACTTCACCTTGCCCACGTTTTCGGGGTCGAGGTCGCTGACCCGGACGGGAAACTCCGGGGCCAGGGTCTCCAGCATGGCCGGCTGCAGGCCGATCAGGGCGATGCGGGGGCGGCCGAAACGCCGGCGGAGGTATTCGGCCAGTTGGCCTGCGCATTGGCGGGGTTCGGTGTCGCGGCAGTGCACGGTGCCGCTCACCAGCCCCAGATGGCGCAGAACCGCGTTGAGAGTAGCGATAAACACCGCCCGCCGGTAGTTGTCGGCCAGGGGGAGCTCCAGGACCTCCCTCAGGGAGCCGGAGTAGGTTCCCGGCCGGTCGGTGAAGGCCTGGCCCTTGGCTCCCCGAAACTCGGCTTCCACCAGCACTTCCTTGCCCCTGAGCAGGGGATAATCCGTCCGGTCCGGCTGCCCCAGGGCCTCCTGAGGGGAAAGCGGCCGGGCGCTTACTACCGCCACCGGCTCGGCCAAGAGTCCGTGCCGGCGCGCCAGTTCTTGCAGATGGGTCTTGGCCTTCTCGAGCAGTGACACCTCGTCTCTCCACCTCCCGCCGGTCAGGTTCACAATTCCAATTATAGCATAGGCTCAGAACGCGGACTACACCGAGCCGTGCCCAAACCTCCCTACCTTGTTTCGTGGTGGAGGCTCCGCTTCCCTCTCGCATTTGTGCCAATACATAACCCGCCTGCCGTGTAACCAGTCCGGTAACGGGCATGGGGGCCACGAATCTCTCCCGCCCGGCCGTGAAATAAACCGGACCGGGCCGGGCACTCTAGGGACGGAGACCAAGGAGGTGCCGGGGAGCCAGCATGCCCGAAGAACTCGATGCCGACCTTTACCGGCTGGCCCTGGCCTACCGGGTTCAGCCCGTGTACCGGGACGCCCAGGGGCACCGGCGCCGGGCAGACCCGGAGGCTCTGCTGGCCGTCCTCCGCGCCCTGGGGGCCCCGGTGGAAAGGGTGGCCGACGCGGCCCCGGCCCTGGAAGACCATTACCGGCAGCAGGCCCGGCGCCTTTGTCCGCCGGTTACGGTGGTGTGGAGCCCGGGACCGGCCGCGGTCACCCTGGCGGCACCCGGTCGGCCTCCAGCCGATCGGGCGGAGTGTCAACTGGTGCTGGAGAACGGAGAGGAGCGTCACTGGCGGGTGGAAGCGGCCGCTTTTTCCGTAGCCCGGCGGTACCGGGCAAGGAGAAATAATCTGCTTCTGCGGCTCGCCCTGCCGTCCGACCTGCCCTGGGGATACCACCGCCTGCGGGTGCGGTTGGGAAGCAGGGAAGGCTCCACGCTGCTGATAGTCGCCCCCCGGCGGGCCTACCCAACGCCGAAGGGGCGGGCCTGGGGAATATTTTTGCCCCTTTACGCGCTCCGTTCGGAACGAAGCTGGGGGGTGGGGGATTTCTCCGATCTGTCCGGCCTGGCCTCCTGGGTGGCCGGGCTAGGAGGTGGAACGGTGGGCACCCTACCCCTCCTGGCCGCCTTTCTTGACCGTCCCCTCGACCCCAGCCCCTACACTCCGGTGAGCCGGCTGTTCTGGAACGAGCTCTATCTGGACGTGTCCCGGGCCCCGGAACTCGCGGCCTGCCCCCAGGCCAGGGAAGTGGTGGCCTCGGCAGATTTCCGGCGGGAGCTGAACAGGCTTGCGGCCGAGCCCGGGGTGGACTACCGACGGGTCCTGAACCTCAAGCGCCGGGTACTGGAGCTGTTGGCCCGGGAGTGCTTCGCCCGGAGGCCGCAGGGCTCCCCTGAACTCGCCGCCTGGGCAGCCGGTCACCCGCGGGCGCGCGACTACGCCCGCTTCCGGGCGGCGGTAGAACTCCGGGGGGAGACCTGGCCCTCCTGGCCGGAGCGGATGCGGGAGGGCCGGCTGGAGGAGGGAGACTTCTCTCCCGAGGGAGAGCGCTACCACCTTTACGTCCAGTGGCTGGCCGAACGGCAGTTGCAGGACCTGGTGCGGGGCTCGGGCGCGGGACTTTACCTGGATCTCCCGCTGGGGGTTCACCCCCACGGCTACGACGTATGGCGGGAGCGGGAGGCCTTCGCCACCGAAGTATCCTGCGGCGCGCCTCCCGACCCTTTCTTCCGTCAGGGACAGAATTGGGGTGTACCGCCCCTCCACCCCGGGTGGCTGCGGGAGCAGGGCTACGCTTACTACCTGGCCTGCCTGCGCCACCACCTGCGCTACGCCCGGGTATTGCGCCTGGATCACGTGCTGGGACTGCACCGCCAGTTCTGGATCCCGAAGGGTATGGACCCCCGTCAGGGGGTTTACGTGCGCTACCGGGCCGAAGAGTTTTACGCCCTCTTGAGCTTGGAATCCCACCGCCACCGGGCGATTATCGTAGGCGAGGATCTGGGCCTGTTGCCCCGGCCCCTGCGGGCGGCTATGAAGCGGCACGGCCTGTGGGGAATGTACGTGTTCCAGCTCGAGCACCCGTTCTCGCCCGGCCCGGGCCGGGCGGTTCCGGCCAGGAGCCTGGCCTGCCTCAACACGCACGACACCCTGCCCTTTGCCGGCTTCTGGGACGAACTCGGTTCTGCCGGCCAGAGCGCCCTCAAAGAGTGGCTGCGCCGGTCCGGCGTTCTCCGGGGAGAACCCGGGGAGCGGGAGCAGGTCTTGGCCGCCTGTCTGAGATACCTGGCGGCCGGTCCGGCCGGCCTGCTCATGATTAACCTGGAAGATCTCTGGCTGGAGACCGAACCCCAGAACGTACCCGGCACCGGGTGGGAGCGGCCGAACTGGCAGCGCCGCGCCCGCTACGGCCTGGAGGAGATAAGGCGCCTGCCGGCGGTCAGGCAGATACTGGAGGAGGTGAACGCGCTCCGCTCCTCCCCTCCGGCGGAGTGAGGAGGGGAGCGGGCCGGAAACGCCGTGGAAAGGTACGTGTGCATACACGGCCACTTTTACCAGCCGCCGCGGGAGAATCCCTGGCTGGAGGAGGTAGAGCGGCAGGATTCCGCCCACCCCTACCATGACTGGAACCAGAGGGTCACCGCCGAGTGCTACGCTCCCAACGCCTGGGCCCGTATCCTGGACGACGAGGGGTGGATAAGCAAGATCGTCAACAACTACGCCCGCATCAGCTTCGACTTCGGCCCCACCCTGTTGAGCTGGCTGGAACGCCACGCAACGGAGGTATACCGGGCCATCATCGAGGCCGACCGGGAAAGCCGGGAGCGGTTCTCCGGCCACGGCTCCGCCCTGGCGCAGGCCTACAACCATATCATCATGCCCCTGGCCAACCGCCGGGACAAGCACACGCAGATAATCTGGGGCATCCGGGATTTCGAATACCGCTTTGGCCGCCGGCCGGAGGGGATGTGGCTGCCGGAAACCGCCGTGGACCTGGAGACCCTGGAGCTCATGGCGCGGGAGGGCCTGCGCTTCACCGTGCTGGCCCCCCACCAGGCCCGCAGGGTACGCCGGCCGGGCGGGGGGTGGGAGGAAATGGGTCCAAGAGGGATAGATCCTACCCGGCCTTACCGCCTGGAACTGCCCGGGGGCGAGAGTCTGGCCGTCTTTTTCTACGACGCCTCCATCTCCGTCGCCGTGGCCTTCGGCGACCTCCTGGAGGACGGGGAGAGGTTCGCCCGGCGGCTGGCGGCCGGATTGCGCCAGCCCCGGCCCGGGCCGCAGCTGGTGAGCGTGGCCACCGACGGGGAGACCTTCGGCCATCACCACCGCTTTGGAGAGATGGCCCTGGCCTACGCCCTGGACTACCTGGAAAGCAGGCACCTGGCCCGGCTGACCAACTTCGGCGAATACCTGGAGCGGTATCCCCCGGAGTACGAGATAGAGATTGCGGAGAACACCTCCTGGAGCTGCTTCCACGGGGTGGAGAGGTGGCGGGCGGACTGCGGCTGCAACACCGGGCGGCACCCGGAGTGGTCTCAGGCCTGGCGCGCGCCCCTGCGCGACGCCCTGAACTGGCTGCGCAACCGCCTGGCCCCCGAATACGAGCGAGGGGGCCGGCGCTACCTTAAAGACCCCTGGGCGGCGCGGAACGACTACATTTCCGTGATCCTGGACCGCTCGCCGGAGAACGTGGACCGCTTTCTGGCCCGCCACGCCCTCCGGCCCCTGGAGCCCGAGGAGCAGGCTGCGGTCCTCAAGCTCCTGGAGATGCAGCGCCACCTCCAGCTAATGTACACCAGCTGCGGCTGGTTCTTCGACGACCTGTCCGAAATCGGGACCGGACAGATCCTGCTCTATGCTGGCCGGGCCGCGGAACTGGCCGGGCAGGTACTGGACCTGCGCCTGGAGGAAGAGTTTCTGGAGCTCCTGGCCCGGGCCAAGAGCAACCGGGCGGAAGCGGGGGACGGAGCGCAGGTCTACCGTCGGTGGGTACGGCCGGCGCAAGCCGGCCTGGAGAGGGTAGCGGGAAGCCTGGCCCTGGAAGCCCTTTCCGAGGAGGAGGCGGCCTCGCCCGCGCTCCGCGCCTTTTCGGTCCGCCACCTCGACCGGCGCGCGCTTCCTGCCGGCGATGCCCGGCTGGTGGTGGGCCGGATGGAAGTGACTTCTCACCTCACGCGCGAATCCCTCACCGCCGAGTACGCTGCCGCGCGCCTGGGCGGCCACCTGGTACTGGGTTGCGTACGGCCGGCCGCTGGCGCGGATCCTGAGGAGTGGGCCTTTCCGATCGAGGAGGCCTTCCGGCACGGCGACCTGGCGGAGGTAGCCCGGCGGCTCAGCCTGTGTCCGGGGGGCACGGCTGTCGGGCTGGAGCAACTCTTTCGGGATCAGCGGCGCCGGGTTTTGGAGCACCTCATGCGGGGCGCCCTGGCGGCGGCCGAGGCCGACCTGCGCCGGCTCTACCGGAGCCAGGCGGGCCTGATGCGCTTCCTGCGCCATCACGGTTTCCCCTTGCCCCGGGCCTTCGGTGCCGCGGCCGAGTTCGCCATAAACGGCGCCCTCTGCGAAGAGCTGGGCAAGGATGCGCCCGATCCGGGACGGGTGGCCCGGCTGCTCGAGGAGGCGCGGTTGTGGGAGCTGGAGCCTTCTCGGGAAGAATTGCGGGCAACGGCGGAGACGACGCTGGCCCGGGTGGCGGAAAAGCTCTCCCGCCGTCCCGAGGATCTCGACACCCTGCTGTCCCTGGAGCGGGCGGTCGAGGCGGCCGGGTGCCTGCCCTGGCCGGTGGATAGCTGGCCGGCGCAGAAGGTTCTCTACCAGGTGGCGCCGTCGGCGTACCGGCAGCAGCAAAGCCGGGCCGATCAGGGGGACGAGTACGCCCGCACCTGGGTAGAACTCTTCCGGTCGCTGGCGCGGCGGCTGCGGGTGCGGCTTGCCCCGGCGCCGGGTTCCTAGCCTTCGCAGGTTTCCCTGCCATAACCCGGCGGAGCCCGACAAATCTTACCCGGGCGGGCCGCAAAGAGGAGTCCGCGCTTTTGGGGCGAATCCCCCTATGAGACCAGCCCAAACGGGGTCATGGGGCCGGTTGCGGGGGTGAGGGTAATGAACGCCGCGGCCATGGAGAAGGCGGTGCAGCTGGTAAGGCAGGCGCGGCGGATAGTGGTCTTTACCGGGGCCGGAGTAAGCACCGAATCGGGAATTCCGGATTTTCGCAGCCCGGGCGGGATTTGGAGCCGGTACGACCCGGAGGAGTTCACCTACAGCCGCTTCATGAGTTCGGAAGAAGCCCGGCGGCAGCACTGGCAGATGCTCAAGGAGACCTTTCTTGCCTATCAGGCGGAGCCCAACGCCGCCCACCATGCCATAGCCGAACTGGACCGCCGGGGCCAGCTGGACTGCGTTATCACCCAGAACGTGGACGGCCTGCACCAGAAGGCCGGGGTGCCCGAGGAGAAGGTATTCGAGCTGCACGGCACCATGAGGTGGGCTTACTGCCTGGCCTGCGGCCGGCGCTATCCCATGGAGGAAGTGTCGGCGTGGCTCTCCCGGGGAATAGAAGTGCCGGAATGCACCTCCTGCGGGGGCACGCTGAAACCGGCGGTGGTGTTCTTCGGCGAGAGCCTGCCGGCCCTGGTGCTGGCTGAGGCCACGCGCCGGGCCCAGGCCTGCGATCTGTTTCTGGTGGCAGGCTCCAGCCTGGTGGTTTATCCGGCGGCCTATCTGCCCGAGTACGCCTTGCGCTCCGGGGCCAAGCTGATCATAGTCAATCTTACCGCCACCCACCTGGACGTCCGGGCCGAAGTGGTGTTAAGCGGCCGGGCGGGAGAGATACTGGACCAGTTGGTCCGGAAAGCCGTCGGTGCCTAGGCCCTCGTTCAGGGAGGCGGGCCGGTTATGGGGAGAGGAACGGCCAGCATGTCCGCAGTGCCAGCCTTCGCCCGCCACGGGTATGCCTTCCGCTACCCGCGGGGGACGGTAATCTTCGTGCAGCGGGATCGGGCGAGCAAACTGTACCTGATCCTGGAGGGCGTGGTCAAGCTCAGCATTTTCAGCGACCAGGGTCAGGAGAGAATAATCGAGTTCATCCGGCCCTACCGCTTCCTGGGGGCGCCGGACGTGTTCTCCGGATCGCTTTACGGCATTACCGCCATAGCCTACACCGAAGTGGTGGTAGCAGGCTTTACGGCGCAACAGGTGGAGGAGCTGTTGTCGCACGATCGAGAATTTGCCATCCATTTGGCCAAGTCCCTGTCCCAGCACGCCCGGGCCTTGGGCCGGCAACTGGTGGGAGACAGCTTTTATCCTGCGGTGGGACGGGTGGGGTTCGCCCTTCTGAACCTGGCGGTGCAGATCGGAGCGGAGCTTGAGGGCACGGTGGTGGCGCTCCCCATTACCCAGAACGAGCTGGCCCGCTACGTGGGCTGTAATCGGGTTACGGTTACCAAGGCCATAGCCGAGTTGGCCGAGGCCGGCCTGCTTAAGAAGCAGAAAAAGCACCTCCTGGTCCTGGACCACGTGGCCCTGCGGCGCTGGCTGGAGGATATGGTGAGGGTATAGACCGCTACTTCGCTCTTGGATTGCCGAGGCGATAGGGCGGGAGCCAAGGGCGTCCCTAGGAAGCGGCCAAAGGATAGCTGAGGATCCGGTGACAGATGAATAGTTCGGTAAACGGTCCGGCCGGATGGGGCCGGGCCTTTCGTTTGGGCTGCACGTTCGGGCCGCAGGCGGCGGCCCCGTTCTGGGGGCCTTCTGGCGGGATGCCGCCCTTGTAAGAGATGTTCCCGGTATGTACGGCCCTGGAATGGAAAACCTAAGTATCAGGCTGCGGGACACGCTCTGCAAGTGGAGCAACAAAGGCGTACTTGGGGGAAATGAACGAGGGATGTGGGGTTTCCGCAAGCCGCCGCGGACCCGTTTCCGGGTCGGGGGCCGGAGGCGGCAGGAGCCGGATCCGGGAAACCGCTACCCTTCCGGTTCTTCGGTGCGGCTCAGTACCGACCTGGACGCCAATATGGCCATGCTGAAGAGAACCTTCGAGCGCTGCAGCGACATCGTCTACCGGGAGTTCGTCCTGGCCCAAAACCCCAGGGTGCGGCTGGAACTGATCTACGCCGACGGGCTCTCCGACCGCACCCAGATCAGCGAGCAGATCCTGCGGGCTCTGGAGCTGGAGCTGGCCATGGCCCTGCCGGGGGCGGAGCGGGAGAAGCTGACCCGGGGTAGGGTGCTGGAGCTGGTCAGGGATCGGGGCCTTTGCAGCCACGAGGTGCGGGAAAGCGATCTCCTCCCGGAGGTGGTGCAGGCGGTCCTTTCGGGAGACGCAGTGCTGCTGGTGGAAGGCCATGCCCGGGCCCTGATCAGCGCCAGCCGGGGCTGGGAGACGCGGGCCATCAGTGAATCCGAAGCCGAGCCTACGGTCCGGGGCCCCCGGGAGGCTTTTGTGGAGAGCCTGCGGATTAATACTGCCCTGCTCCGGCGCCGGATAAAGAACCCGCGGCTGAAGATCGAGAGCCTAGTGCTGGGCAAGGTGACCCGCACCGACGTGGCCGTGGCCTACATAGAGGGCATAGTGAACGAAAAGATAGTGACGGAGGTCAAACGGCGGCTGCAGAGGGCGCAGGAACTAGACGCCGTGCTGGACAGCGGCTACCTGGAAGAGCTGATCGAGGACCATCCCTTCAGCCCCTTCCCCACCGTCAACCACACCGAGAAGCCCGACCGGGCGGCGGCGCTGCTCTTAGAGGGCCGGGTGGCCATCCTGGTGGACGGCACCCCTTTTGTGCTCACCGTGCCCAGTCTACTCGTGGAGTACCTGCAGGCGCCGGAAGACTACTACGAGCGCTTCATCTTTGCCTCGGCGGTGCGTCTGGTCCGGTTTACGGCTGCCGTCCTCTCCCTGATCCTCCCTTCCTTCTATGTTGCCGTGATCAGTTTCCACCCCGAGATGTTGCCTACTCCCTTGCTGCTGAGCGTGGCCGCCCAGAGGGAGGGGGTGCCCTTCCCCGTATTCGTAGGCGTGCTGTTGCTGGAGCTGGCCTTTGAAATCCTGCGGGAAGCGGGAATCCGCCTGCCCCGGCCCATCGGCCAGGCGGTGAGCATCGTGGGCGCCTTGGTGATCGGGGAGGCGGCGGTGCGGGCCGGGCTGGTGGCCGCCTCCACGGTGATTGTGGTGGCCCTGACCGGCATCGGCTCCTTCACCTTCGCTTACAGCGCCAGCATCGCTTTGAGATTGCTGCGCTTCGTGCTCATGGTGCTCTCTGCCAGCCTGGGGCTGTTCGGGCTGACCTGCGGCCTGGCGGTGATCGCCTTTCACCTGTGTAGCCTGCGCTCGTTCGGCGTGCCCTATCTCTCCCCTCTCGCCCCTACCACCCAGGTGGACCTGAGAGATGCCGCCTTCCGGGCCCCCTGGTGGGCCATGTTTACCCGGCCCCGCCTGATCGCCCGCCAGGACCAGGTCCGCCAGACCCCGAACCTAAAGCCTGCTCCTCCCACCCGGCGGAGAAGGAGGTGAGGAGGCGGTGGAGCCGGAAACCATTGACGGCCGCCAGGCCACCTGGCTTATGATCGGCCTGATCCTGCCTACCGCCTTCCTGGTGGTGCCGGCCATTACCGTCAAGCACGCGGGGCAGGGCGCCTGGCTTTCCATCCTGGTGGCCGTTCCGGTAGGCCTGGCCGTGGCCCGAATGGTAGTGAGTATCTGCCTGCGCTTTCCCGGAAAGTCTCTCTTGCAGTGTGCGGAGGTTATTCTGGGCCGGGTGCCGGGCAAGGCGGTGCAGTTCCTGTACGTCTGGTGGTTCCTGCATGGCGCTGCCTTTATTTCCGACGAGTTCGGGTCCTTTCTCTGCGCGGCCATCATGCCCGATACTCCTCCCTTGGTGTTCTTCATAGTGGGCACGGCGGTGGTGGCCTACGGGGTCCGCCACGGGCTGGAGGTGCTGGCCCGCTATACCCAGGTCTTCCTGCCTCTCACCCTGACCCTCTTGAGCGTGGTGCTGCTCTTGGCCGTCACCGAGATGAAGTTCAGCCGGCTGCTTCCCCTGCTGGAGAGAACCCCGGCGGAGATCCTGAAGGGGGCGGCCACCCCCATGAGCTGGCTGGGCGAAAGCGTAATCTTGGGTCTGATAGTGCCTAATCTGGCCCGGCCCCGGGAGGCCATGGCGGTGGCGGTGCGGGCCCTCCTCTTCGTCAGTTTTTTCCTCTGGGCTTGCGTGGCCGCGGCTATCCTCGTTTACGGTCCGGTGCTGCCGGCCGGCTGGCTTTTCCCCACCTACAACGTGGTGCGGGTGGTTTCCATTGCCAACTTCCTGGAGCGGCTGGATGCGGTGGTGGTGGCGGCCTGGATGTTCGGCGGCTTTACCAAAGTAGGGTTGTTCTTATACGCCGCCGCCTTGGGCAGCGCCCAGGCGCTGGGGCTGAGAGACTACCGGCCGCTGGTGGGCCCGCTGGCGGTAATCCTGGTGGGCCTGGCCACCCTGTGCCGGAGCGTGGTGGACCTGCGGGATTTTGCCGCCCGCGTGTGGCCGGCATACACCCTTTTGCCTTTCGCGTTGGGGTTCCCCCTCTTGCTGCTGGCCGTGGCCGCCCTCCGGCGGCTGGGGGCGAGAAAGGCCTGATGCGCACCGCCAGGCTGGTCTTGGTGCTGGTGCTGGCGACCGGGCTCCTGACGGGCTGCTGGAGCCGGCGCGAGATCACGGAGATAGCGGTGGTGCTGGGAACGGGGGTGGACCGGACTGCGGAGGGAAAGATCCGGCTCACGGTGCAGATCGCCCGGCCTACCGCCTTTGCGGGCGCAACCGGAGCGGGAGGCGGTGGCGGGGGCGGTCAGGCAACGCCGACCAGTTGGGTGGTTTGGGCCGACGGCCGTACGGTCGAGGAGGCGGAAAGAAGCCTGGCGCGCCTGGTACCCCGCCAGCTTTACTGGGGGCACTGCATTGTGCTGGTCTTCGGGGAAGAGATGGCCCGGCACGGCCTTTACCCGGTAATCGATTTCTTCCTGCGCAGCCGCCAGCCCCGGGAGATTATGTGGGTGATGGTGGCCAAGGGCGAGGCCCGGGAGGTCATGGAAAGCTATTCCCCTCTAGCCAATACCTCGGCCCAAGCGGCGGGCTTCTTGGCGTTGCTAAAGGTGGGCAAGTTCGTCCGGCTCAAGGATCTGGCAGAGATGCTGGCCAGCCGGGAGGGGGAGCCGGTAGCCACCCGGGTAGAGGTGCGGGAGGCGGGAACCACGCCCGGGCCGGCACCCGGCCAGGGTACCAGTCCGACCGTGCCCAGGCAGGTAGAGATTACGGGGAGCGCCGTATTCCGGAGAGACCGCCTGATAGGCTGGTTCAACGCCTACGAGACTACCGGACTGAAATGGCTCAAAGGGGAGGTCGACAGAGAGGTGCTGCTGGTACCCACCCCGAGCCGGGAAGAGGGAAAGGTCTCGGTGAGCATCATGGGGGGCCGGACCCGGATCCTGCCCGAGCTCTCGGGTGACCGGGTGCGCTTCAACGTGCAGATGCGGGTCGATGCCATGGTAGCCGAACAGCAGTCGCTTTCCGACCTGGCCCGGCCGCCCCAGGCCAAGGCGCTGGAGGCCCTGGTGGCGGAGGAGATCAGGCGGCGGGCCCTGGTGGCCCTGCGCAAGGCGCAGCAGGACTACGGCGTAGACCCTTTCCGGTTCGGTCATGCCTTTCACCAGAAATACCCGCGGCAGTGGCGAGAGATCGAGGGCCGCTGGAACGAGCTGTTCCGCCGGGCGGAGTTTCGGCTGGAAGTAAAGGTGCATCTCCGCGAACTCGGGCTGGAGATGAGACGGGTGGACGTTCCGCCCCCCAAGAGTTAGGCGGTACGGCCGTCACGCGCGGGCCTGGGTTCACAAGATCGGCTACCGCCCGGCGACAAAGGGCCGGCGCCTGGGGGTCCGAAAACGGCGCCGTGGAAGTTGCCTGATTAGGGTGGTTGCGGGGAGCCCGTGGCCGGCGACGCCGGTTCGATCGCGACCGGGCTGGAGGAGAGGCGAGACGGATGTGGCTGCTGCTTTTGGCCGCCTACGCGGCCCTGGTGGCCCTAGAAGTGCCGGGACTGGTGAAAAGAGGGATGCGCCGGGAATTGGCCGCCTTTTTCTTCTTCCTGGCCCTGGCGGTGGCGCTTACCCTGCCCCAGAGCCTGGGGGTGGAACTGCCGAACCCCATGCGCTTCATCGGAGCAATTTTCCGGCCCCTGTCCAAGTGGCTCGAGTAAGGGTTCTTGCCTGGGAGGGCAGGAATCCGGGTTGCGGTTGTGGTATACTGAACAGAGAAAGGGAGGAGGGATAACCGTGCCGTTTAATATCGGGCTGCCTGAGCTGCTAATAATCCTCGTGATCTGCCTCATCGTTTTCGGGGCGGGCAAGCTTCCCAGCGTGGGCCGGGCTTTAGGACAGAGCATCCGCGAGTTCAAGGAGGCCCAGCAGGGGCGGATTTCGGCGGCGGAGAAGGAATCCGGTTCTAAGGAGCAGACCTGAGGGGAAAGAGCAGGGTGAACATCGGCGGCTTCGAGTTCCTAATCATAGTGCTGGTGGCCCTGGTGGTCCTGGGCCCCAAGGAGTTGCCCAAGCTGGGCCGCACCCTGGGTCTGGCGGTGCGGGAATTCCGCCGGGCCTCGCAGGGACTGAGGGAAGAATTGGGCATCGACGATCTACTCGACGCCGATAAGGAAGAGAAAAAGCCCAGTTAGAAGTGGGGCCCGCGAGCCCCGTGCGGCGACATGCCTAGGTCCTTCTGGGCGGAGGCCCTGGCCGCTTCACGATACGCTGCACCACGCCGATGATTCTGTGCTCCGGCCCCAGGGGCAGGTCAGGGTAGGAGTGCTCGGGATTGTTGGCCCGCAGGAGGTAGCGGCCGTTTTCTTTTACCAGGTGTTTTACCGTGACTTCCTCTCCCGCCAGCAGGGCCACCACCGTTTCGCCCGGCTGTGCGGTATCTGCCTGTCTTACCCATACCCCGTCGCCCGGAGCTATGCCCGCACCCACCATGCTGTCTCCCTGTACGGTCAGGGCGTAGTCTACCTCCAGATCGAAATTGGATCGGGCCGCTTTTAACGGCAGGAATTTCCCGAACGGAGTCGTAATAACTGGATTTGTAACTCCTATAATGGCAGCGGATACCTATCCGCCAGGGCCGAAAAGGGCAAACCCTCCGAAAGGTGGGGACGCAAAGCCACGGGCCTAAGGCCCCTTGGGGTACGGCAGCCGGGTTGCCGGGGTAATGAGCCAGGCGCCGGGGGGTCGCCTGGTAATTTTTATAGGGGGGTAGAACCGTGAAGACCAGAAGGAAACACCTGCGACAGGGTATGGGGAGACGGCTGACGATCTGGTTTCTGCTCTTGGCTCTGGTACCTCTGATAGGTGTGGGGTTCCTAAATACTTATATGGCTATGAATCAATCTACCCGTTCTACCGAGGCCGACCTCCAGCTTATGGCCTCCCTTGCTGCCGACCAACTCGACGGCTGGGTCCGGGGGGAGGTGCAGAAGCTGCAGATGTATTCCCTGAACGAAGCCCTGGTGACCGGCACCCAGTTCGATCGGACCGATGCGCTGAAGGCAATGCTCGAGCAGAATAAACCCAACGCCGAGATGTTCTTTCTTGCTGAAGCCTCTGGGGAAGCCCTGAATACCTGGGGACCCAAGATGAACGTTATCGATACCGACTACTTCCGGGCCATACGCAGCGGCCAGGATTGGGCGGTGTCCGATCTTACTGCCAACGAATATACCGGCAACAGGTCGATCGTAATCGCCGTGCCCGTAGAAGGGCCCACGGGATTTGTGGGGGTCCTCGGAGCCTGCTACAGTTACCGCGTGATTCAAAACGTGGTTGGAAAGCTGAAATTTGCCCAAACCGGGTATGGCTATGTGGTGGATTCTACGGGCAAGGTTATGGCGTATCCGGACGAGAGCCAGATCGGCCAGCTCAACCTTACCCAGACCGATTCCGAGAGCGTGAACCGGGTGACGGCCAAGATGCTTCAGGGCGAGCCGGGTATAGACCGCTACACCTATGACGGAGATGATAAACTGGTGGCCTACAGCCCCGTGCCCTCCACCCGCTGGGTGGTGGCGCTCACCGCCCCCACCGCCGAGGTCTACGCCGGGGTTAATGCCATGACCCGAACCACGATAATGATCGTGGTGCTGGTTGCCGTGGCCATAATCCTGGCTTCGAGAACTGTCAGCGGGCAGATCAGCAGACCCATAATGAGGCTGGCCGGCCAGGCGGAGGAACTCGCCACCGGGGATCTGACGGTAAGTATTGCCAGCGGTTTTCGGGACGAGCTGGGAATTTTGGCTGAAGCGATGAAGAGGATGGTGACCAACACCACCGCGGTGTTGCGGTCGGTAGTGGGAGCCGCGGCTGACCTGGAAAGGGCGGTTAAGGAACTGTCTGAAGCAGCGGAAGCCACTTCCCAGGCCTCGGAACAGGTGGCGGAAACCATCTCCCAGGTCTCGGCCGGTGCCCAGACCCAGGCTCTGACGGTAGGAGAGGTGACCGCCGCGGCGGAAAAGACCCAGGAGCAATTGGTGGGGCTGGGAGAGAACATAAGCCGAATCGCCCGGCATACGGAAGAGACGGTAGACCGGACCCGGCGCGGAGAGACCACGCTGCAGGAGTTGGCCGGCCGGGTGCAGACGGTGGCGGAGAAGGCGGGGAGGGTAGGCGAGGCCATGGTCCGGCTTACCGAACGGGCCCGGCAGATCGGAGGCATCACCGAGGTAATCACCGGTATAGCCGAGCAAACCAACCTGCTGGCGCTCAATGCGGCCATTGAGGCGGCGCGGGCGGGGGAGGCCGGCCGGGGCTTTGCGGTGGTGGCGGATGAGGTGCGCAAACTGGCCGAGGCCTCCAACCAGCAGGCCCAACAGATCGCCGGCCTTATTTCCCAGGTGGTAGAGGAAGTAGAAAAGGCCTCGCAGGTGACGCGGGAGACCGTGCAGGTGGTGGAGGAAGAGACGCGGATCGGCGAGCAGGCCTGGCAGGAGTTTACGGGAATAGCCCGGGCGGCTCAGGACATGGCCGAGTTGCTGCGGCAGGCGGAGGCCCAGGCAGGAGTGGTGAGGGAACAGGGTCAGAAGATCGTGGAGGCCATTACCGACATTGCCGCCACCTCGCAGGAGAACGCGGCCTCGGCGCAGGAGATAGCGGCTTCCGCTCAGGAGATGAGTTCGGCCGCCCAGAGCATAAGCGCCAGCACCGAGAACCTGGGAGCCTTGATGCAGCGATTGAAGGAGCAGGTGGAGAAGTTCAGGCTGCCGGAGGAGCCGGAGCCAGGCCCGGGGCCGGCCATGGTGGAGGCAGAACCGATCGTCGAGGCTTTGGCGGAGCCTGCTCCTGAGCTCGGGGCGGTCGGGGAGGAGGTATCGGCCGAAGCGCAACAGGCGTAGCCCCTGGTGTATCCCCAATCTGCCCTGGGCGGGACTGCTTGCCGGGCAAAACTAGGGACGGCGAGGCCCCGCCCTCCCGGGGCGGCCGGCGCAGATCCCGCCACCGGTCCCGGCAACCTTTCGGTCGGCGGAAACCGCCGAAGAAGGCGGGATGCGTTAACACCTTGTATGCAGTATGCTTGCGGGCAGGAAAAATTGCCTTGTCGGCGAATAAACATAGATGTCGGCCCTGGCCGAACCAAAATATGCCGTTGGACGGGGGGCATGGAACCATGGCCGTTCGGATTGGGATAAACGGTTTTGGTCGGGTTGGGCGTTTAGTCTTGCGAGCTGCCAACGGTAGGCCAGGAGTAGAAGTGGTTGCCATCAATGGGTCCATTGACGCACGTACCAACGCCCATCTGTTCAAGTACGATTCGGTGCACGGCATCTATTCTGGCGAGGTAGAGGTACGGGAGAACAGCATAGTAGTAGACGGTCGGGAAATCCGGGTATTGGTGGAAAGGGATCCGGAGAAGCTTGCCTGGGGGGACCTGGGCGTAGACCTGGTGGTGGAGGCCAGCGGTACACTCACCGATGCCCAGAAGGCCGCGGTGCACCTTCGTAAGGGTGCCAAGCGGGTGGTCATCACCGCGCCGGGGAAGAACGAGGACGCTACTCTGGTTATAGGGGTCAACGCGGAGCTCTACGATCCTGCCCAACACCGGGTCGTTTCCTGCGCCTCCTGTACCACCAATTGTCTGGCGCCGGTAGTGAAGGTGTTGCACCGGGAGTTTACCATCCAGCGCGGCCTGATGACCACCGTTCATGCCTATACCAACGATCAGCGCATCCTGGACCGCAGCCACCGCGATCTGCGGCGGGCGAGAGCCGCCGCCCTTTCCATTATTCCTACCACCACCGGGGCGGCCAAATCCATAGGGCTGGTAATCCCGGAGCTCAAAGGCAAGTTCCACGGCTTTGCCCTGCGGGTGCCTACCCCTAACGTGTCGGTGGTGGATCTGGCGGTGGACGTGAGCCGTCCGGTGACCGCAGAAGAGGTTAATGCCGCTTTCCGTCGGGCGGCGGAGAATGAACTTAAGGGTATCCTCGCCTACACCGAGGAACCGCTGGTTTCTATGGACTTTAACGGCAATCCCCATTCGGCCATCGTAGACGGCGGGCTGACCATGGTGATCGACGAGACCATGGTGAAGGCGGTTGCCTGGTACGACAACGAGTGGGGTTATGTCAACCGGGTGCTGGACCTGGTTCAGCTTATGGCCGAGCGAGGCATCTAGAGGGAAAATGGCCTTTTAACCGGCGGGCACGGGTTATTTGTTCGGCAGGGTTCGGCCGAGGCCACGTCGAATTGTCTTCTTTGGTGAACGGATATGCCTGGGCCCGACCGGAAGCGGCAAGCTGGTCCCTACGGCGAGATGTGGGCGGAGGACAAGGTGGACCGAGGCGAGGCCGAGGCTGGTCCCTGCTTGGTCTTGGTCTACCGTAGCTCCGCCTTTTTCCGTTTCGGTCATCGCTTACGAGAATGCCTGGAGGGCGTGCTTTCCACCGCCACGTCCTACTTTGGATTCGGCGAGGCTCACCTGCTGCTCCTGCGGAGTGGCCACAAGGCCGTGTACCTTTGCGCCGGCGAGGCCGCCGGCCGGGGCCGGGAGCAATACTTGGCCGGTTTGGAGGACCGCCCCCTTTTGGAGCTTTCCCCCGAGGCCGGGACCAACCTGCCCATGATTCTGCGGGCCGGGGATCCGGTCGGGGTTATCGAGGTGGGCATTTTTCACGCCGACGGCGAGCAGGCGCGAGCGCTGCTCCACAAGGTAGTCCCCCTGGCCCGCCACATAGCCGACCTGATTCAGGACTCCCTCTTCCGGCCGCAAAAGCGTTCCCACCTGCGGCGGCTGGCGGTGTGGCTGGAAACGGTCAGCGCCATCAGCTCTACCCTGGATCTGAAGCAGGTGCTGCACCTGGTAACCCAACTGGCCGCCGATCTCCTGCGGGGGCGTTGCTCCATTCTCTTGCTGGACGAGGAAACCCAAACCCTGGTTCCGGAAGTGGCGGTGGGGGTCTACGATCCGGTACTGAAGAAGAAGTTCAAGAACCTAAAAGGACGCCAGCCATTTCCGGCCATCGTGCGGGCCTTGAAGACCCAGCGTCCGGTGGTAGTGACCCCGGAGAACATGGACGAGTTGATCCCTCCCGACGTGACCACGGCCTTCGAGCTGCAGTGGACGGTGTACGCGCCGATCGTGATCCGGGGCCGGGGCGTAGGGGTGATGCAGGTGGACCGGCCTCCGTATCCCTCGGCGGTGGGCTCGCCTTTCTCCCGGGAGGAGATTGAGATTATTGCCGCCATGGCCAAGGAGACCGGCATCGCCCTGGAGAACGCCCAGCTGGTCGAGGCCCTGGCGCGCAAGGAGCAGACCCTGCACAGCCTGGTCAACAAGATCATCACCGCCCAGGAAGACGAGCGCAAACGGGTGGCAGGCGAAATCCACGACGGCGTTATTCAGGCCCTGTTGGGTATCTGGTACCGGCTGCAGCGGCTGACCTCCCAGGCGGGCGGTACGCCTGCAGCCGAGTTCTGGTCCGAACTAGAGCGCCTGCGGGACGAACTCGGGGGCCAGATACAGGACATCCGCCGCATCGTCTACAACCTGAGGCCATCGGTGCTCGATAACTACGGTTTGGTTCCCGCCATCCAGGCCTACATAGAGACTCTGCAGGCCGGTTCCGGTCCGCTCATCGAGATGGTCAGCCGGGGGACGGACCGCCGTCTGCCGGCCAACATCGAAATCACCCTGTACAGGGTGCTGCAGGAAGCGCTGGCCAACGTCATCAAACATGCCCAGGCCACCGTGGTACGGGTGGAACTCACTACGGAGGCGGAGGCCGTGACTTTGGAGGTTAAGGACAACGGGCGCGGCTTCAGCGCTCCGCCCGGTACCTGGGCTCAGGGGCAGCAGCATCTGGGACTGGCGAGCATCGAGGAGCGGGTGTTGCTGGTAGGCGGAACCTGCCAGATTCGCTCTCGGCCCGGCCAGGGCACTACGGTCAAGGTGGTTATTCCCGTTTCCGGTTCGCAGGAACGGCCGGCGGTCGGTCTAAGTAGAGGAGGAGGCTAGAGTTGGCGGTCAGGGTGATGATAGTGGACGATCACCCTATGGTACGGGAGGGGCTGGTGGCCATGCTCGGTCCCTATTCCGATCTGGAGGTGGTCGCCACCTGTGCCGACGGCGAGGAGGCGGTGGTCGCGGCGCCGAGCGTATTGCCGGACGTGATACTGATGGATATCCGGATGGGCGGTCTCAACGGGTTTGAGACCACCAGGCGCATCCTGGGCGAAAACCCCCGGGTAAAAGTGCTCTTCCTGACCATTTACGAGGACGCCGAATCCATCCGCCAGGCCCTGCAGGCGGGGGGGAGCGGGTACATTCTCAAGCAGGTTACCCAGGAGAAGCTGGTGGAGGCCATCCGCCGGGTCTACCGGGGCGAAAAGGTGATCGACCCGGAGCTTTTCGGCCGCGTGGTGAACGACTACGCCCGTCTGGCCCAGGGAGTGGGGGCGGACGCGGCGGCAGGAGCCGAGGAGCTTACGGTTCGGGAGCAGGAAATCCTGCGTCTTTTGGCCCGGGGCTTGACCAACAAGGAAATCGCCGCGGCCACGCATCTGGCCACCGATACGGTTAAGACCCATCTGCGCAACATCTACCGCAAGCTGGGGGTGAGGAACCGCTCCCAGGCGGTTTCCGTGGCCCTCAAGCTGTTTCACCGATAGGTCTGGGTTTTGTGTTTGGTCCTTGCCTTGGTGCCGGCCGATATTGCGCCTTCCGGCCTTCCGGAGGCCTGGCACCCGTAGAGGCTCCTGCCACCAGAGTCCCGGTGGTGAGGTCAGGCAGGTGGCCCCGGGTGCCAGGCCGGTAGTAGGTGAAACGCCATGGCTCGGGACCGGAAGGCGGTTTCGGCCCGGGTACCGGTCGCACTCCCCTTATTTCTCGGTGTAGTATCCGGGCGGGTCGTCACAACGGTCGTCACGGCGGCGCCGCGGGCAGGGGATCATTACTATCTGGCCGATCTGCAGGTTCTCCGGGTCGGCGCAGGGATTGAGGCGCAGGATCTCGTCCAGATCTACGCAGTAGCGGCGGGCCAGGTTGTAGAAAGTGTCGTCCCGCTGGATCACGTGC
Organism: Clostridia bacterium; assembly: GCA_024653205.1. Classification (NCBI taxonomy): domain Bacteria; kingdom Bacillati; phylum Bacillota; class Clostridia; species Clostridia bacterium. Next base: position 23,424 of record JANLFO010000009.1, read on the forward strand.
AAGATATACCGGCGCCAAAAGTATTCGCCGCCGGCCCAAAGGGCTTCGTTCTCCGCCATTTTCTTCCCCCCTTTCTCCTTCCAATCTATGCAACAGGTGGAAGAGGGGTGCGCCGCCGGCCCGCAGCCCGTTTCCCACCGCGATCCGGTCGGCCCGGCACCGGCCGCCGCTGCGCGTGCGTACCGGGGTGCGGGCACGAGCCAAGTGCCGGAAGCCGCGGCCGGATAGTTCTTTTGGTGGGCGAGGTTGGATCTTTTAGTGGGCGAGGTTGGACGCCCTGCGAGGGCCAGGCAGGAATGGGCGATCGGCCGGGATCGGGCTTAGGGCAGGACCGTTCTCACCGCCAGGCGGCAGCCGTCGCTTATGAAGGTGACGGCGCCGTGTTCATCGGTGCGGTAGAGGGGAACGGAGCGGGCACGCCAGAAGGCGAGAACCTGTGGGGAGGGGTGGCCGAAATCGTTGCCTTCCCCCACGGAGATAACGACCACCTGCGGGTCGACTGCGGCCAGAAAATCCTCCGCCAGACCGTTGGCGCTGCCGTGGTGGGGCACCTTAAAGACTGTGCTCTTCAAGCTACTAGGCAGGGCGCCAAGGGCATCTGCCTGGCGTAGATCCTGCATGGCTGCCGCCTGAATATCTCCGGTGAGCAGGAAGCCGGTCTCTTTGTAGGTACATTTCACCACCAGGGAATAGTCGTTTTCCGTCCACTCCTTCGTTAGGTTGAGGCCGTCGCCCGGGGCAGGGGGGTTGAGAACCACCAGCTCCACCTCCGGGTCCAGTAAGATGCGGTGGCTGCGTCTTACCTCCCGGTAGGGGAGGTGTCGGCTATCGAGGAAGGCGGTAAAGGCTTCATAGGAAGCGCCAAAGCAGGATTGGGGCGGCAGCAGCACCAGGGAGGCCGGGATTTTCTCCAGGACGGAGAATAGCCCCTCGATATGATCACCGTGCGGGTGGGTGCTGATCACCAGGTCCAGGTGCCGGACCCCGCGCCGCTGCAGGAACGGCACCACCGTCTTCGCTCCCGGATCGTAGTTGGATTGCCGCCCTGGCGGCGGGCCCCCGGCGTCGATCAGCACGTGCCGGCCCCCGGGGGTACGGAGGTAGATCGCATCCCCCTGGCCCACGTCGAGGAATACCACCTCCAGCCGGGGGGTACCGAGCGGCAGGCAGGCGGCGAGCAGGGCCAGGAGGAGCGCCGTAACCGGCACCGGCCACAGGCGCTTCCAGGGTATCCGGGCCCGTTGGCACCAGGCCTCGCGGGCCAAGATCAGGCCGCCGAAGTAGAGGGCCGCGCTCCAGGGGCCAGGCCGGGGCACGGTCAGGGCCAGGCCCCTGACTTCGGAGAGGGCGGCCAGCAGAGAACCCAGTCCGTCCAATAGCCCCCCGCAGGCCAGGGTAAGAGCACCGGCCATCGCCGGCCACAACCCGGCCAGAGGTATGAGCAGCATCCCCAGGATGGTTACCGCCCCTATGGCCGGCAGGACTAACAGGTTGGCCAGCAACGCTCCGGGGGAAAACAGCTGAAAGTAGTAGGCAATGAGCCAGGCTACCCCGGTCTGGGCGGCCACGGTAACGGTCAGGTACCTGCGCCAGGGAGGCAGTACCGAGACCGTGGCTTCGAGCGTGGGGTTCAGGTAGATTATTCCCCAGGTGGCGGCCAGGGACAGCAGCAACCCGGGGCCCAGGAGTTCGTAGGGTCGCCAGAGGAGAATTACCAGGGTGGCTGCGGCCAGGGCCGTGTACGGGTCGGCCTCCTCCTCCCGGACCATTGCCCCCAGCCCCACCAGGGCCATTATCCCCGCCCGGGTCACGGAGGGGGTGAAGCCGGTCAGGACCATGTAAAAAAGGATCAGCAACCCGCCCAGGGCCAACTGCAGGGCCGGGGCGCCACCCGGCAGGCGGGCCAGCACCAGGGCCAGAAAGAGCACGAAGCCCACCTGCTGGCCGCTCACGGCGAACACGTGATACGTGCCTAAGGTCCTGTATACTTCCACGTCTTCCTCGTCGAGTCGCTCCTGGTCGCCGAAGAGCACGGCGGCCAGGGTGCCCGCCTCCCGGGCCGGCAGGGCCGACTCGATGACCGCCAGCGCCCGCGTCTTTACGCCGTACACCCACTCGAGGATGAGGTTCTTCGGCCGGTGGCCCAGCAGGCGCACGTCGGTCGGCTCCACGCTCATGCGGGTGAAGACCCCGCGCCGGGCCAGGTAGGCGCGGTAGTCGAACTCGCCCGGGTTGCGGGCGGTGGGAGGGAGCCTGAGCTGCCCGTAAACCCGCAGCACGTCGCCGTAGCGGTAGCTCGGATAAGGGACGTGCGTGACGACTGTCCGGTTGGTCGGGCGTGGAGTGGCGGCCTGGGGGATTTCGTCACCTGCCGGTTCCTGGGCGGTATTTGCCGACCTTTCGAGCGGTCGATATACGACCAGCTCTACCTTCTCCTTGAGCGTTTCCCGCCAGTTCTCCTGGCGGGCTTCCCACGCCTCCAGCACGTAGACGGTGCGGTTGGCGTAGACCTTGGGCTCTTCCGCCACCCGGCCGGTAAGGTAGAGGTGGGTGTGAAGGTCGTCCAGGAGGGTGGATTTCTTGGAGGCCGTATCCAACCGGGCCCAGGCCGCGCCCAGGAAAAAGAACAACGCCACCAGGAGCAGGGAGACCAGAGGCCCATTAGTGAAGGCGGCAACGGGGTTTCTCTGGGAGCCCACGGGGCCCAACTCCGCAACCGAACCTGTATCTGCTTCTTGGGAAGCAGTACCCTTAGCGGGCTTCTCCCGAGATTTGCCGGGGCCGCCCAAGGAGCTATAGACCAGCGCGGCCGCCACCCCGGCCAGACCGGTCACCAGGCCCAGGAAGCTCAAGGGCCAAGAAGATCCGTACCCCGCCGCGACCCCGGCGGCAAAGGCCAGAGTAACTATTACTAGGGGACGCGTTTCCATACCCGTGAGGTGGGCGGATTCGGCTTCGGCGGGACGGCACGGACTGGCAAGAGGTTTTCTGCCGAGTGGATGTTTTACGCAACTCTACCCGTCCTCTGGGGATGCCCACCTTAGGGGTGGGTGGCCATTGGTCCGACCCCGCCCAAGTGGCCTTTCAAACGGTCGCGGCGCCGGCGCCCGACTCGTCCGCGCTCTCCTCTTCCGGCGAGGCACCCGGCTCCCGCCCCGCCAACTCTTCCCGGTACACGGTAACGTCCGGTGGCGCTTCTATCCCCGGCCTTACTTGCTCCCCAAAAGGTATGGGTTCTCCTATGAGCTTTAACCCCTTGAGGTGGCCCTGGATGGCTTCCTTTGCCCTCTGGAGTGCCTCTTCCCTAGTGCGGCCGTAAGTAAAGCAACCCGGAAGCGCCGGCACCGAGACGTGGTAGGCGTTGCCTTCTCTGTCCCACTCCAGGATAACCTTGAATCCCCGCTCCATCCCGCCCACACCCCTTCCTTAACGTGAGGTATCGGACGACTGCACTGCCAAGGCCTATTCTACACTACTCTTGGGATCATTACAACGAAGCCCTGAAACCCGGCGCGGGGTTCGCGGCAAGCATCAGGCGGGTAGTGCTTTACCTGTGGCCGGCGTCGTTCGTAGTAGTCCGAGTTTGGCTACCCGCCTGTAGCGCACCGGGACCGTCCTCAGTTGACAAACCCCACAGGGCAACCACCAGGACGGCCAACGAAGCAATGAGTAACCGTAGAGAGCGGGTCGGGAGCCCACCCGTCTGGGCGGCCTCACCAAAAAGCGGAAGCGACACAACTGTCAAGCAGAACGAATTGACCGGTGGGAAGCTTGGGTTGCCTCTGCCCAATATGCAGACTTATAATGCCTGTGTAAGAAAGCTAATGCCTGTGTAAGAAAGCCCTTGAAAAGGTGAAGCATTTAGCTATGGCTTTCCCGGAAGAATCAGATTGGCTGGGGTCTTCATCAGCGAATAATGCGGCGTCAGTTTTGCTTTTTCCCAATCGCGGGTTTTTTAGAATCGCAGGTTTTTCAACTTGGGTTGTCACGTGCTTAGACTGTTATCGTTACGGACCCCAGGACAGTTGCGTTCCGAAAAGTGCGTGACAAAGCCTGCCCCGATGGGGGCTTTGGGGTAAAGTGAAGGTCCTTTCGTAGATAGGCTGTGAAAGGCGAGGGGGGAACCTGGAGCCTTGAGGGGCACGTGATGTCAGAGAGGTCATATCCGGAGGGAGGTGGACTGATGGCGGATTGCATGCTTGAAGTAATAGAAGTAAGCAAGCACTTTGGGGGCGTTAAAGCCCTCGATAAGGTCAGTTTTAGAGTGTACCGCAATGAGGTGGTTGGTCTAATAGGGCCGAACGGTTCGGGTAAAACGACACTCTTAGATGTAATTTCGGGGCATACTGCGGCAACCGGCGGCAGGGTTCTGTTTAGGGGAAAGGATATTACGCGTCTTGGTGCTGCGTCGATTGCCCGGCTGGGAATCCGAAGGTCCTTTCAGACAACCAGTCTCTTTCAGGACTGTACCGTATTGGACAACCTCTTGATTGCTTGTCATCTCCAAGACAAACGTCACCTGCTGGATTTCAAAAATCAGAAGAAACATGAGTTAGATTTAGAGAGGGAAGCGAACGGCGTACTCGAGTTTGTAGAGATTCCACGGTCTTATGCCAAGCGCATGGTGTCCGAGCTAAGTACGGCTGACCAACGCCGATTGATGGTAGCAATGGCAATTATTAACCAACCATCGATGATTCTATTGGACGAACCGTCGGCAGGCATGATTGTGAGTGAACGGGATGATTTCAAACAGATTCTGGCTAAAACACGTGACCGCGGCATTACCATCTTGATTGTGGAGCACCACGTACGTCTATTGTCCGAGATCTGCGACCGGCTGGTTGTTCTTAACTTCGGACGGGTGATTGCCGACGGAAGTCCGCAAGAGGTACAACAGGATCCCGTTGTAATTGAAGCGTACCTGGGAAGGAGTGCCGCCGTCTGCGCCTCATGACTGCCCGCGCACCGGATTGCCCAGCCGTGAAGAATAGGCGAAGAGTGAAGCGTTCGAGGAAGGAGTAGTGCGAGCGTGCTGTCGGTCGAAGATCTGCATGTGGCCTGGGGAGATATTGAGGTCGTACACGGGGTCGATTTCGCCGCCAGGGAAGGCGGAATCACGGTCATCCTTGGGCCAAACGGAGCGGGAAAGACGTCCATCATGAAGGCAGTCATGGGGATGGCCCGGATAACAAAGGGAGTAATTCGCTTTGAAGGTGTGGACATTACGCGTTTGAGCACCAAGGAGCGGATGCGGCGGGGAATCGCTCTTTGCCCAGAAGGGAGGCTCGTCTTTCCTGCTCTCTCGGTCAGGGAAAACCTGGAACTCGGCGCCTATTTGAGGGCGGATAAGTCGGGCATTCAGGAGGATCTCGACCGCTTCTTCACCTGGTTTCCGATTCTAAAGGAACGGTGTAATCAACCGGCGGGAAATCTGAGCGGCGGGGAACAGCAGATGCTTGCCGTCGCGCGCATGCTGATGTCGCGCCCGAAACTGGCCCTGCTCGATGAGCCCTCACTGGGACTGGCACCTATGCTGGTGGAAAGAATTGGAGAATACATCCGGAGGATTAACCAAGAAGGCACGTCCGTCTTGCTGGTTGAGCAAAATGCTCATATGGCTCTCTCCATTTCCGATTTTGCCTACGTGATAGATGCCGGTTCCATCGTGAAGGGAGGTGCCAGTAAGGAACTGGTATCGGACACATTCGTCCAAACCGTCTACTTGGGCGTCTAATCTGGTGCACGGCCTAAATCTGATTATGCGAGAGAGGGGAGATAGAGGCAGATGAAAAGAGCATGGATCGGTATACTCCTTATCCTAGCGCTGGTAGCGACTATTTCTTGCGTGGGCGGCTGTGGGAAACCGGCAGCCGATTCCGGTACGCAAGAAGAAGTGGGAAAGATCGTTATTGGTGAGACGGAGCCCCTGACAGGGCCGATCGCCGTTTACGGGGTACCGGAATGCAACGCTACCAAGCTTGCGGTAGACGAGATTAATGCGGCGGGTGGCCTGGAGGTAAACGGAAAGAAATACAAGATCGAGCTGGTACAACTGGATGACCAATTAAACCCCACCCTGGCATTTCAAAATGTGAAGAAACTGGTAGAGGTCCATGGTGCCCAGTTCCTTATCGGTTTCACCAACGCCGCAATGATAATGCCGGCGATGTCGTACATTCAGCAGAAGAAGATCCCCGTGGTTGTTGGGGGTGCCCCGGATGAGATAATTACGGCAACGCCGAACCCTTACGTGTTCCGGATGCGCCCGCCCACGGCCTATACGGCGTTGGCCACGGGGAAGTTCATCTACAATGAATTCGGCGTGAGGACAATGGCGGTTATCGGCACCGTTTCCGAGCAGGCGCTCTTCAAGGATATAGCCGAGGGCACAATGAAGGGGTTCGAGGCCATGGGCGGCAAAGTGACCAGCGTCCAGGACTTTAAGTCGTCGCAGCAGGATATGAGCGCCCAGATTACCGCGGCGCTGGCGACGCAGCCCGACGCCATATATGCCCTGGCGCCCATCGAGTCTCAGGCTTTTGTGTACAAGCAGCTGAGAGAACTCGGCTATAAGGGGAAGATTTTCGGTTTTAGCGGAGGCAACGTAAAGCAGTTCACCAAGATTTGCACCGTTGATCAGCTTGAGGGGATATTCGACCTCATTCCCGCCGAGATCAACCCGACGGACACGAGCATCAACGGTCCCGGTGCAGATGCATTTGTAGAAAACTACAGGAAGGCCTTCGGAGAGGATCCGCCGCCGGTAGCCGGATACACCTACGACGCCATGAAGACGTTGGCGGCCGCGATTCAGGCGGCGGGCACCCTTGACCCCGACGCCGTGGTCCGGGAACTGGAAAACCTGGCAGTGCCCGAGGGCCTTGTACTGCAATGGGTCCCGGTGGAAGGAAAGCTGTTTGACAGCAGCCATCAGGCGTATATTCCGAATGCGGCCTTCGTCTTCCAGGGCGGGAAAAAGGTGGTCTACAAACTGATGGACAGCCCCATTGCCGAATACTCGAAGAAACTCGCTGAGGCCAGGGCCAGCAACAAGTAGTCTGGGTCGGTCCCCCCTCCCATCCCCCGCACCTTCCATAGGTGCGGGGGATGGGAGGGTGAAGAGATTGGAGGGTGGCCGCATTGTACGTGCTGCTGCAGCAATTGCTGAACGGGCTGGTTCTGTCCGGTCTCTATCTGCTGCTATCGCTGGGGCTGGCCCTGATATTCGGGGTCTTGGAGATCCCGCACTTCGCCTTCGGGGCGGTGGCCGTGACCGGCGGGTACGTCGGGTACGTCCTGGTAAACCTGCTCGGCCTTCCCGTCTGGGCGGGAATTGCTTTGGCGGTCGTGATCTCGGCGGCAATCGGAGTGCTCCTGGATCTCCTCCCCTACCGCGACGTGAACAAATTACCTCCACTGAACGCATTTATCGTAGCCTTAGGCTTGATGACCTTCCTGAATAATACTTTGCAGTTACTATTCGGACCGGATCAGGTCCAGATCAAACTGCATGGGGAGCAATTGGTCTATCTGGGGCAACTGGTGCTTACCGAATTGCGCGTGGCCCTGCTCTTGGTGGCAATTGTCATCATGGTTGTGACCTGGCTGATCCTGAGAAGGACCAAGATTGGAATCGCCGTGCGCGCTGTGGCCGCCAACCGGGAAGCGGCCGCCCTAATGGGGATAGACATCAGGCGGATATCGGCCTTCGTTTTTGCGTACACCTCTGCCATCGGCGCCGTGGTAGGAATCATTTACGGCGGCTTGTATTCGCTCATCCCAACACGGGGCGACAATCTGATCTTCTTTGGGTTCGCGGCCATTGTCCTGGCCGGGATGGGCAACCTCATGGGCACTATCGTGGCCAGTGTGATCTTAGGCGTATTCCAGGCGTTCATGATCGGGTACGTCTCCAGCGCATTCTCAACGGTTGCGGTTTTTGGCCTGATTATCCTGTTGCTCATTTTGAAGCCGATGGGCCTGTTCGGCAAGGAGGTGAGACGGTGAAGGCATCCATCAAACCGGGCATTATTCTTCCCTGGCTGATGATAGCCGTGGCCTTCCTGATTCCGGCGATTACGAGCAACTCCTTTTATCAGTCGCTGTTTATCGTAACCTTCATATGGATCATAGTGAATCAAGGCTTCAACATCATTCTGGGATACACCGGTTATTGCTCCCTGGTTCAGGGCGGGCTGTACGGTACGGCCGCGTACATCACCGCGATCCTTACGACCGCGTACGGTACAAGCCCTTGGGTGGCAGCCCTCGTCGCCGTCTGTGCCGTCACCGTGCTCTCATTGTTGCTGGGCCTAGTGGTTTTCCGGACGTACGGGCAGTTCTTTGCCATCCTCACCCTGGTAATGGGGCTGGCGCTGTACGAGCTCTTCAAGAATCTCGAGATCACCGGTAGGGATGTGGGGATCGCGGGGGTCCCGAGCCTGCTCCCCGCGTCGTGGCCGGCGGTGTCTTATTATTATCTGGTTCTGCTCATTATGCTGGGTGCCGTGGCCTTTGCCCTATGGCTGCGGAAGACCCGGCTGGGCTACGCCCTAAGGGGAATTGGGGCCAACGAAAAACTGGCGGCGAGCGTCGGTATTTCGCTCTACAAATATAAAATCGCCGCGCTCGTCCTGGCATCGGTGTATTCGGGGATAGGCGGTGTCCTTTACGCATATTACATGAACTTTGTAAGCCCGGAGCCCTTTAGTGTCACCGCCTCGCTCTACATGCTGCTCGCGGTGGTGATTGGGGGTACCGGAACGATCGCCGGGCCGATCGTAGGATCGTTTCTATTGGTGTTTCTGCCTGCCTGGATGCAGGAGTTGGAGGCTTACCAGCTGACGATATACGGGTTAGTGGTAATTCTGATGATCAGATTTATGCCCCGGGGGCTGGTCAGCATCGGGAGTTATGTGAAAGGAACGAGCCCGGCGGAGTCCGCCGGCCAGTGACGGGAATCCTGAAGGGGAGGGTGAGTGGATGTGAGGGATAGTCTGATACAGGCGATGGCGGAGCTGAATGAAGATGCGCTGCTCGCGGAAGTGCGGGCCCTGGTGGAGCAGAAGGTACCACCGCTGGAGATCATTGCCGACCTTCAAGCCGGTATAACCATAGTTGGTAAGCGGTTTGAAGCCGGGGAATATTTCTTGGCCGAACTGATTGCCGCGGCCAGCCTGTTTACGGAAGTAACCAAGATGCTGGGAATGGACGTGGATGCCGACGCCGGCGCCGGCAAAGGGACGTTTGTGATCGGGACCATCTACGGGGACATTCACGACATCGGGAAAAACCTCGTCGTCTCCCTCATGAAGAGCAACGGCTTCAGGGTGGTGGACCTGGGCGTGGATGTGCCCACCGAGAAATTCCTGGCGGCAATCAGGGAACACAAGCCGCAGGTGGTGGGCATCTCCGGTCTGCTGACCACGGTATACGACCATATGAAGGAATGCATCCAGGCCATCGAGCAGGCGGGGCTGCGCAAAGACCTGAAGATCATCATCGGCGGCGCGGCGGTCAACGAGTCGGTGCGCGAATACGTCAAGGCAGATGCCGTGTGCCTTACCGCCCAGCAGGGAGTGGACTACTGCAAGCGCCTCTTGGGGGTGAACTGAACGTGAAGTCCGGCCCGCAAATGTACGGCGAGCATTTGGAACGGCTACGGAAGGCCATCGCCATGGAAAAGACAGATCGCCCGCCGATTGTTCTCAATGCGGCCGCGTTTTGCTGCAAGTACGGCGGCGGAAAGCTGGCGGACCTGGTTAGCCGGGTTGAATACGGGCATGCCTGTATTATCAAGGGAATGCTGAGGCTGGGTGACGGGGAGGTAGACGCTACCGAGCTCAACAACGAGTACCCCCCCGTTCTGGGCAGTATCTTTCTCTCTCGGATCAGGGTGCCTGGACGGGACCTGCCGGATGACGAGATTTGGCAGATTGACGAACAGGGTCTCATGACCGAGGAGGACTACGATACGATCATCCGGCACGGGTGGGGCTCGTTTCTCGCGGACTATTACCGGAGCAGGCTGGACGGTGTCGAGAGGGAGTACGAGCACCTCGCCCGACATGCCGACAAGCTGGCTCAGATGTACACCGACGCCGGCATTGTGACCCTCGCACCCATCATGGCGCTGCCTCCCTTCGGAGCGATATCCGGCGGGCGCGGCATTCCCCGCTTCATGAGGGACCTGCACCGGATCCCGGACAAGGTGCAGGCCGTCTTCGACGTGATCCAGCATGAAACGGTGGAGACGATGAGGCAACAAATCAGGGATTCCAGACCCCTGGCGGTTTTCATCGGCGGCGCGCGGGAGGCCGGGGATTTCCTAACCTATAAGATGTTTGACCGCTTTGCCTGGCCGTATTTTAAGGAATTGGTGGAGGCTGCCGTCGCGGAGGGGGCGTTTGCCTATCTCCACCTGGATATGTGCTGGGACCGCTTCCTGGACTACTTTAAGGAATTGCCTAAGGGCAAGTGTATCTTCTCTCCGGACGGCACTACGGACATTTTCAAGGCCGGGCAGGTGCTCAAGGGCCACATGTGCTTCATGGGCGACGTCCCCGCCAGCATGCTGACGCTGGGCACGCCGGACGAGGTTTATGCCTACAGCCTGCGGCTGATCGAGGAATTCGCCGATTACGGGCTGATCATGTCCTCGGGCTGCAGCGTACCGCACAACGCCAAACCGGAAAACGTGAGGGCGATGATTGCCGCGGCTCTCGGGAAGTAACACGCCCGGCGAGTGTCAAGGCACATGGCTTGATAGATGGCCGTAGCCTATAGGCCCTGCGTACCCGCGGCCCTATAATATGGGAGAAACAATCAGGTAAGGAGGGCTTGATCGTGGAAATCTTTGGCGAATACGACGTGGTGATTGCCGGGGGCGGCACCTCGGGGGTAGCCGCGGCCATCGCCGCAGCGCGAGCGGGGGGGAAGACGGTACTGATCGAGCGTCTCGGGGCTCTCGGCGGCCAGATGAACGTTTCCGGGCCCCCGGGCTTCGCCTACGCCCACCTGTTCAACGCCCGCGGCGAGCAGATCATTGCCGGCATCGTCGAGGAAACGCATGCCCGGCTGCTAAAGGAGGGGCATGCGCTTCCCCACATCCGCCCGGACTTCCGCTCGCACTATACCTTCTCCTACGTGGACCCCGACTGGTGGGGCCTGCTGATGTTCGAGATGATGCAGGAGAACGGTGTAGACCTGCTGCTCCATTCCCTCGTGGTCGATGTGGTTAAGGAGGGCAGCGCGGTCAAGGGGGTAATCGTCGAGACCCCGTCCGGCAGACAGGTGGTGCTGGGCAAGGTGGTCATCGACTGCACCGGCGAGGGTTACGTGTGCGTGTGGGCCGGAGCGCCCTACGAACAGGTGCCCAAGGACATGCTGCAGCCGCACACGCTGGCCTTTACGGTCGATGGCGTGAACTGGGACAAGGTTATGGACTACATCAGGGAGCACCCCGAGGAGCTGGAGGTGGAACACCTCCTGACGCCGTACCTGATGTCCCAGGGCTGGACCAAGGAACGGATGCTGGAGCGCATCCGGCAATGCCGGGATATTACGGAGCTCGGCGAAGTGATGGGCTTTGTCTCGCTTCGTAACGAGGCCCTGGCCAAGGGAGAATGGCACGGATACAGCGGTGTGGGCTTCTTCCTCATCCCCAGGGACGGCGGGCACATCCAGGCGCACTTCCAGCACTCCTCGCACGTACCCAACTGCGACTGCACGGACGTGCGCGACCTGACCTACTGCGAGGTCGAGTCCAGGAGGCAAATTCTGATCGCCCTGAAGTTCATCAAGAAATACCTGCCTGGTTTTGAGAATTCCTACCTGACGCGGGTCTGTCCCGAGGTGAGAATCCGGGAAACCAGGAGGATCATGGGAGACTACGTCCTGACCAGCGAGGACGTGATCGAGGCCAGGAAATTCCCGGATGTTATCGGAAAGAGCGCCTTTCCTACCGGGGGGCATCACGTGGCCGGAGTGGCCACAATCACGGCGCACCTGAAGGAGTCCGAGGGGAACGCCACCCGGTATCCCAAGGACGGCGGCTCGCATGACATTCCCTACCGTTGCCTGGTGCCGCGCGAGGTTGAGAATCTGCTGGTGGCCGGCAAGGCGGTGTCGACAGACCGGGATCCGTACCTGAGGTTCCTGATGCAGACCATGGTGACGGGACAGGCGGCAGGGGTGGCGGCGGCGCTGTGTGCCAGGAAGGGCATCACCCCGAGGGCGTTGGAGCAAGATGTATCCGAGTTGCAGGAGATTCTCCTCAAGCAGGGTGCCATCCTGTACGGGACGCACTAGGATACCGTGTGCCTGGTGGTCTGCCTTGGCCGTCGGCACCCGTGCGGTTGGCAGTTAGCGCGGTCTGGCCACCAAGCCTACTCACACGAAGCGTGGGCCTTACAACTTAAATTACTGAGAATGGTTCGGGAGGGATACTGATGAAGGACGCCTTGGGGACGGCTGCCGCTCAAGAAGGCGGCGAGGAGATGGACGGGCTCAGAAAGGCGTTTTTGAGGGGCCACCCCATTCTAACCGGCGAGAAGTACAAGGGCTTTGGGATCAAGCAGACGGTGTATCAGGGTAGCGGCTGCATCAACAAAATCCCCGAGATTCTGGCCGCAGAAGGTTGGAAAAGAGTACTGCTTGTCGTTGATCCCGGTGTGCTCAACGCCGGAGGCGCCAAGAAGTGTATGGACTTACTGACCGCGGCAGGGGTTGAATATCAGATCTTTTCCAAGATCGAACCCAATCCCCTGGAGGTGGATATTGAGAAGTACGGTATCCCCATGTACAAGGAAATGAAGGCGGACGTGATGATCGCCCTCGGGGGCGGCAGTACCCTGGACAGCGCCAAGGGCATCGCCATGGTTGGTGACAGTAATATGACCGTCAGGGAAGCCAGCGACAAGTGCTTCGAAATAGGGCCGTTTACTCCCCCGCCATGGAAGACATATCCGATCATCGCGGTTCCCACCACCGCCGGGACGGGGAGCGAGGTCATCCGTAATGCCGTAATTACCGAGCCCAACGGTCACAAGATGGTTCCCATGCACGACTGCATTCTTCCTGCCTACGCCATCTGCGACCCCGACCTGCTGGCCACCCTGCCGCCGCACGTTGCGGCAGCTACTGCCATGGACGCACTGGTACAGGCGGTGGAGGCTTACGTGAGCCTTGCCGCCAACGATTTCTCCGAAATGATGAGTTTGCGGGCCGTCGAGCATATAGGACCTCATATCGTTCCCTACTATCACAACCGCGCCATTCCCGAACACGCCGACCACATGAGCAAGGGCTGCATGTATGCCGGTTTCGCCTGGAACAACTCCTTTATCGCGCAGATCCACGGGTCTAACCATCCCGTTACCGAGATCCTGGGTATTTCCCACGGCGAGGCCTGCGCTATTCTTTTCCCGGCGTTTGTCGAGTTCAACGGCCAGGTCTGTAAGGAGAAGTTTCGCAAGGTCTACAACCTGATGTATCCCGATCACCCGGTGGCAAAGGAAGAGTTTGAGCCGGAAATGCTGGTCAAGAAGTTGATCCAGCTCAACCGCGACCTCAACATTCTTAACGGTAAGACGTTGGCCGATTACGGCTGCACCGAGGAGATAGTCGACCGGATCGTCTCCGAGTTCAACGACAGGCTGTACTGCCTACCGCGGACCACGACCAAGGCCCAGTTGAAACAGATGTATATGGACGTGATGAATGGCAAGTACAGCTGAGTGTTATTCGGCACCATGGGCCTCGCACTTCCGTGCGGCTGGTGTGCGGAATCTCCGGCCGGTGAACACGGTCGGGTGCGGGGCTCCCTTTTCTCCTTGGGGATCGCCGCTGCGTACCCGGGAGGGGCCAGAGGTCTGATGCCATAATCTTTCTGCCCCCTTGGGGGAGGACAGGCGCAGTTCGCGACGAACTCCATCCGTGGGAGCGTGCGGCGAGGCCGGAACCGGCAGCCCGGGTGCCATGCCGAACCTGCAGGCGCTGGCCGGGGCGCATGGCTCCCCGAGGGGAGCCCGTCTCAGGCGGTCTCTCCGGGAGGAGCCCGGTGGGGGCGGAGGCCGGCAGGTTCACGGCCTGGCAGGGGGCGACCCGGGGTGGTGGAGGGTGCGTCCGGACGGCCATGGGAGGAGGGTGGTGCGGGCGCACCTACGGTGACAACGCGGAACGCATGCCCGGTGCCTGCACATCACATTATCCGAGAACCGGTCGACTTCCTAGGCGTTTGAGGGGGGAGGCCCGTTGTTAGGGGATGAATCCTCGAGGCTAGGGTTTCTAATGGACAAGCTGGGCATTGGTGGTAAGGAATTAGCAAAAGTATTGAATGTTCACCATTCCCTGGTAAGCAAATGGAGAAACGGCGCCCGGTCACTTCAACCGCACTCGCCCTACCTGACCCAGCTGATCGAGTACTTCCTTACCGTAGACTCGGCGAGAAAGTATGAGAGAATAAGAGAGGTCCTGGGAAACCACTACCCCGATGCCAACCTAGACTCCAAGGAAACGTTATCTGCGCTCCTGGGCAGGTGGCTGTGCCATAATCCCACCGAGAGCAGTCAGATTCCCCTGTTGGGGGCCAGACGCAGGCACAGGATCTACCAGGCGCTGTTTGAGGTTTACAAGGGTAACGAGGGGCGAAGAGAAATCGTCTTGCAGTTGCTGGACATGGCCCTTTCGCTTCCCAGGGGCCAGGAAATCTATATGTTCAGCGAGGAGGATACCTCCTGGCTGGTTGAGGATCCTGCTTTCCTGGCTACCTGGGAAGAGAAGTATCTGGAACTTCTCCGGAAGGGCACCCACGTAAGCATTATTCACACTACCTCCCGCGACCCCAAACTGATAGTTCAGACACTCGCCCAATGGCTTCCCCTGCACGCCACGGGTTGTACCTCGCCTTATTACTATCCCAAGAGTACCGGCAAACCGTTTAGGATATATCTCACCATTGTTAAAGACAAGGCGGGACTTGCGAGCACAAGTGTAGACGGTCTTTCTAGAGAATTGTACACCCACCTTTATTATGATCCGGTGACGGTGCAAACGCTACAGCGGATGTTTATGTCCCTGCTTTTCGAGAGTCGGCCCCTGTTCGACAGGGTTGACTCTCGATCGTTTCCCGAAGTGCTTAACTACCTGGTTCGGTTGGAGCAAAAGCCGGGGGATAATTACTTCTATAACGTTATGCCCTTCTTCAGCACGATGCCCCGCGATCTTTTCATACGGGTACTGGTAGAAGGTGGTTTAAGCACTTCCCAGGTAGAAATGGTGTTACCCTATTACGACAAGTTGAATCATCAGTTTCGGCTCAATATGGCGGGTAAGCGCTACCGCTATATATTAGACCTTCGCCAGCTCGAGCAATCACTGCTATACCCTTCCACCACATCCGCGTGTGACCGGTTCCCTCACCTGGCGGGGTTTAGAATCAATACCACTTCCCGGCACCTTCATGAACAAATCACCTATCTAGTTCGCCTCATGGAGGCGAACCCTAACCTAGAAGTAGCCCTTACCTGCCAACCGCCAATGCCCAGGCTGGGTAGAATAAACCTCTGGCTGAAAGACAGTAGTTTCATGGCGCTACCGGGCCCTCGCGCCGACGGGCTGTTCACCATTGACGAACCAATGATCGTACACAGCTTCTGGCAATTCTTTGAGGAGTTTTGGAACTCGCTTCCTTCAATTCAACGAGATAAGAATTGGATCAAGAAGAGGTTACTCGGGCTTCCGCGCCACTCGGCTGCCATCGGGGGGTAGAAGGCCTGGGCCGTTGCTTTTCCGGGCTCCGGCAGCGGTTGCGCCCGACGAACTGTCAGGCCCGCAAAGCTGATGCAGATTTCCTTCGCCTGCGGGCAGTCCGCCGAACACCACCAACCCAGACCAAGGGTACGCCCAGGTAAGCAGCACCGGACGATTGAACGTTCGGGAGTGTTGCGTCTATTTGTCAACGGTAAGGTCGGTGACAACTGGCGCAACCGCCTGGCCCCGCGGTGAGAGCGAGCATTATAATAGTTACGCGGCGGCACGGCCTGTGGCGGCGTACGGGAATGTAGAGACCTAAAATCGGCGAAAAGACCAGGAGGGAGAGGTATGACCAGCAAACTAGAACCCGTACTGGACCCGCGGGGGATACAGGAAAGAGCAACGCTTGTACTGGCCCGCCGGCCCGGCGTAGACGAGCTGAAAAGGGGCAAGATCCTTTTCTACGACAATACCAAGCTGGATTTCTGCAACTACGGCGAAGTATTCGTCCGGATTAAGGAACGCTTCCGGGAAATGGGCATCGGCAATTTTGTCGATTACCGGGAGACCGTGCGGGGCAAGGATACCAAGGCACTGGAAGCCTATGCCGCCAAGCTGGCCGAAGAGAAGCCGACCGCGGCCGTGGTGGCTCTGGGAGACATGGGCACCTCCCCCGCGACCTGCATTGTATCGATAGCACTGGAGAGGCTAGGCATACCTACGGTATACATCACCGCCAGCCCGGGGCACGAGTTGGTACAGGGAGTGGCCTATTACCGGGCCGGCAAGCTCTGCCTGTGTAACCTAGACCTATATCAGGCCAGCACCCGGGAGCAGATCCGCGCCGAGGTCGATGCTCACTGGGACTATATACTGAACAGCCTAACCGCTCCGCCCGAAGTGCTGGAGAAGCTGGCCGCCATCCCCTTCCCGGTTGACCGTGTTCCCCCTAGGAGCGACGGCCTGCTGCCGTGGGCGGAGGGCATCGAAATGGCCGAGGAAAGGCTGTATGAGCCCGGCTGCTATCTCGAGGAATTCATGGAGGTACTGGACCGGGAGCACCTGGGCGACGGCCTGCCCGTGGTTCCCCCCACGCGGGCCCGTTACCAGAAGATGCTGGCCTACTGTCCCTTTAACCCGGAAACGGTTCTGGCCTACGAGGTGGGTCCCAGCGGCAAGAACATCACCGTAAAAGACGTGCTGGTAGCGGCCGTGATGGCCGGGTGCAAGCCGGAGTACGTACCCATACTAATCACGGCCTTCCGGGCCCTGGCCAATCCGAAGTACAACTTCCTCCAATCGGTAACCACCTCCCACCCCGGAGGCAACCTGGTGTTGGTGAGCGGACCCATAGCGCAGGAGATAGGGATATTCGGGGGCCAAGGCTGCCTGGGGCCCGGCTTCCGCGCCAACGCCACCATCGGCCGGGCGGTGAACCTGGTACTCATCAACGTGTGCCGGTCGGTGCCCGGTGTTTGCGATCTGGACTGCCTGGCCTCGCAGGCGGAGTTCACCTATTGTTTTGCGGAAGATCCTTCCCTGACGCCCTGGAAGACCATCAACGAGGAGCGTTTTGATCGGGACACCACCTGCGTTCTGGTGCTGAAGGCAGAGCCCCCGCACGATATCATCGACTTTCTCAGTCAGGACGGAAGAGACCTGTTGGACACCATAACCCACTGTTGCACCACCCTGGGATCCAACAATGCCTACCTGCCGGGAAGCCTCATTGTCGTGCTCACCCCGGATCATGCCCGGATGCTGGCCGACGCGGGGCTGGACAAAGACCAGATCAGACAGCACATCCATCTGCGGGCGGTTAACGAAGTGCCCATGATAAGGAACCGGGGAATTGTGCCCGTGCGGCCGCCGGGATTCGACCAGCTGCACCCCATGCCGGTTACGCGCTCCCCTCAGGATGTGGAAATAGTGGTGGCCGGCGGCAAGGGAGGGCATTCGGCGGTCATCCTGCCCTGGGCGCTGCACAGTGAGGCCATAGTGGAGCCGGTCCTCCTGCCGGACGGAAAACCGGCGAAGAGCATCGTTGAGTTCAGGCGCTAGTCGGGACGTTGTGTGTATAGACCTGGCGGGTAGAAGCAGTGATACCTGCAGACAGTGCCCCGCCTTGACCGTACTTACGGCGGGCGGACCGAGGGAGGTATCCTGGATATGCCTCAAGGCGGCTACATGGGGAAGATTCTAATCGTAGACTTGGCCCGGCGGACCTACGAGGAGGTGGACGGTGCCGAGAGCCTCTACCGGGAATACATCGGCGGCTACGGACTGGGAGCGAGGATTCTGTACGAGGT
Organism: Clostridia bacterium; assembly: GCA_024653205.1. Taxonomy (NCBI): domain Bacteria; kingdom Bacillati; phylum Bacillota; class Clostridia; species Clostridia bacterium. Next base: position 41,489 of record JANLFO010000009.1, read on the forward strand.
CATGAGGCCCGGTGTAGATCCGTTGGGCCCGGAGAATGTCATCGGGTTCGTAACCGGAACCTTTGTGGGTACCAAGGTGCACGGCGGCGGGCGGTTTAACGTGGTGGCCAAATCCCCTCTGACCGGCGGATGGGCCGATAGCAGCTGCGGCGGGCGCTTCGGCCCGCGGCTAAGACGCGCGGGATACGACGGCATATTTGTACGCGGCTGTTCGGACAAGCCGGTGTACCTGTGGGTTTCAGAGGGGAGGGTGGAGTTCCGGGACGCCTCCCACCTGTGGGGAAAAGATGCTCTGGAAACAGAAGACATCGTCCGGAGTGAATGCGGCCGGGAGGTTGGAGTGATAACTATCGGCCTTGCCGGAGAGAACCGTTGTTGGATTGCCGGCCTTATCCACGATCAGGGCCGGGCGGCGGCCCGGCAGGGTCTGGGGGCGGTAATGGGCGCCAAGCTCCTGAAGGCGGTGGCCGTGGAAGGATCCAAAGAAGTTCCGGTGGCCGATATGGATGCCTACGAAAGGGTTCTCAGGGTTATGTCGGAGGACCTTAAGTCCAGGCCGCACATTGTGGACGCACTCCGACAATTCGGGACGCCGGTTGTGTACGTGACCAACGTTGCCATGCAGGACGCCCCCATCCAGAACTGGAAAGGAATAAGCTCGGAGGTATATCCGCTGGAGCGGGCGCAAAGGCTGGGCCCGGAGGTATATCTGGGGCTGGAGAAACGGAAGTACGCCTGTGCGCAGTGCGGCATAGCCTGCGGGGCGCTAATCGAACTGGATGGACCCACCGGCCCTCTGCGAACGCACCGGCCGGAATATGAAACCATAGCTGCCTTCGGAAGCATGTGCCTGGTGGACGATGTGGCCACGGTGATAAGGGCTAACCACCTCTGCAACCGCTACGGCCTGGACACCATTTCCGCCGGTGCCACCATTGCCTTTGCCATGGAATGCTATGAAAGGGGCCTCATCACGGATAAGGAGACCGACGGTCTCTCGCTGAAGTGGGGCAACAAGGACGCGATTCTGCCGCTAATTGAAATGATGGCCCGGCGGGAGGGTATCGGCGCGGTCCTGGCAGACGGGGTGCGGCTGGCCAGTCAGCGTATAGGCGGGGGCAGTGAGGAGTTCGCCATCCACGTAGGGGGACAGGAGCTTGCCTGTCACGACCCCCGGTGCTGGCCGGGGTTTGGGTACGGGTACGCGCTGGATCCCACACCCGGACGTCACACTCAGGGAGGGGTGGGATTCATCGAACACGGGTGGACGGACAAGACCCTGGAGAAACATGGTTATAACCTGAGCCATCTCGCCCAGGAAAGATACAGTTACCACTCCAAGGGTAAGGTCCTGGCGCTCCTTAATCACTGGTTTCAGTTCTTCAATTCGACCGGAATGTGCCTGTTCAACGTATACGGGTACCAAGAGTATCCCATTCTCGAAGCCTTCAGGGCCGTCACCGGATGGACGACCTTTGACCTGAACGAGGCGCTGACCGCAGGAGCGCGCATCAATACCCTGCGCCACTGCTTCAACCTGCGGGAAGGCGTACAGCCCCAGCGATGGACGCTTCCGGAAAGAGTGAGAGGGAACCCACCGCTGGCAGGGGGTCCCACCGCAGGGGTAACGATCGACCTTGAAGCAGTAAAGGCAGATTACTACCGCGAACTCGACTGGGACGCGGTTACCGGCGAGCCTTCGCCCCGGGAACTTCGTCGGCTGAATCTAGCCGAATTGGTGGGCCGCGGGGCAGCGCGACCAAAGGAGTCCTGATCCGCGGCCTTCCGGCGGTTTCTGCATTCCCTGCAGTTGTTGGGGCAGGTGGCCTCTCCGGGCGGCCCGGGGGCCCAGGGGAGGGAGAAACCGTATCGGCGGCGGCAGGGGGGACGGCGGTTGGCTTTTGACTTTTATCAAATAGGGGCGCTCAGGGATTTCCCGAGTCGGGTACGGGTAGAACAGGAGAACATTACCATCCGGGATTGCCTCAAGTACCTGGGAGAGCGCTACCACCGAGACCTGGAAGCGGAACTGCTGGACGAGCAGGGGCAGTTACAGGCCGGGTATCTGCTGCTACTCGACGGCCGCAGCATCGGTTCGGAGAAGGGGCTGGAGGCCGTGATACCCGACAACGGCGTGCTGCTCCTAACCGTTCTTATCGCCGGCGGATAGGAGGAGTGACCCGGGCGCGGCGGCGGGCCAGGAGGCGAACCCCGGTTGAACCTAGCGGAGCGGAGAGGCGACGGGGTGGAGGCTGCCGCCTAGGGCTTCTGCCGAGAATATACGGGGCGGCGCCGGTGTACCTGGCGGCTCCCGCCGTGCGGCCCGGCTTCCGGCGGCGTTTGCGTGCGGTCTAACGAGAATAGGGACTCTGTAGCGCCGGCTAGTCCGGCGCTCTGCGTCTTCGTGCCGGTGTTGCGCCCGAAGGCACCCGGTTCGCCACCGTGGCAGGACCTTTCCAGGGGCTGGAGGGACGCGCTACCACCGGCGGCAAGCGTGAGGCCGCAGAACCCCGTCTTTCACCGCTCTGCGCGATTTGACCCGGCGGCCTCTCGACCGGCATGGGCCGGCGGAGCGGCTGCCCCTTCTCGTGCTGGGGCGGATGCTAACCCGGCGCGGGTGCTCCCCTAAAGGGGGAGACAATTCTCACTCCTTTTAGGGATTTACCTGAGGCCAGAATTTATTTATCATGGATAGGAACATACGGAGGTAGGCGAGGAGAGCCATGAGGTACGCCGAGGCCGGATGTAACCTGGAAATCGATCTTTCCCGGGGCACGGTGACGAAAGTTGAAACCGATCCGAGACTGACCGAACTCTACCTCGGAGGTTTGGGTACCAACGCCAAACTGTTGTGGGATCGGGTTCCCCCCGAAGTGGACCCCTTTTCCCCCGATAACCTGCTCATATTCAGTGCCGGCCTGTTGGGCGGCACCCCCGCGCCGGGTGCCAACCGCACCATTGTGTCGTCTTATTCCCCTCAGACCCTTCTGATGGGCTTTTCCATGATGGGAGGGTTCTGGGCGCCGGAACTGAAGCTGGCGGGCTACGATAAGGTGGTTCTCAAGGGCAGGTCGCCGGAGCCGGTGTACATCTGGATACACGACGATCAGGTGGAGATACGCGACGCCCGGCACCTGCGGGGGAAAGGCGCCTACGAAACCACCCGGCTCATCCGCGAAGAGCTTAACGAGCCCCGGGCCCAGGTGCTGGCCATTGGCCTGGCGGGGGAGAACCGGGTGTATTACGCCTCCATCGAGCACATGCGCTCCAGCGCCAGCCGGCTGGGCCTGGGTGCCGTAATGGGGGATAAGAAAGTAAAGGCCATAGCCGTCCGGGGCAGTAAGGATCTGGCCGTAGCCCGTCCGGCCGAGTTCTCCGAGCTGTGCGAGGAGGTTCTCCGCTATATCGAGTTTCGCAAGGCCAATCCCATCAAAGGGGTGCCCCCCATCCTGGCCGGTCTGGGTTCGCCGCAGGAAATGGCCCTGCACGACGAGCAATGGCACGTGGACAGCTTTGCCTGGGGACACGCCCGCCACCGCCGGAAGGGCTTTTGGACCGAAGAGATCGCCAGGCAGTGGAGCGAAACCCAGTCGAAGGCCATAGAGCGCCTCATAAGCTGCTACAACTGCCCGATGCGGTGCGGGGGGATAATCCGCCACCCGATGATACAGCGGTACATGATGAAGTGCTACTCCAAGCTGACCTACGTCATGGCCGCCATGGCCGACGACCTGGCCTTCGGCTTTGAAATCGCCGGCCTGGCGCAGGAATACGGCGTGGACGGGTTCACCACCCCGCAGGTTCTGGCCTTTGCCGTAGAGCTGTACGAGGCCGGTATTCTGACCGATCAGGATATGCCCGGCTTCCCCAAGGATAACCGGGACAGGTTCTTCTGGCTCCTGGAGAGGATCGTCAGGCGCGAGGGCATAGGAGACGTTCTGGCCAACGGGGTCTACTGGGCGGCACGCCAGATCGGTCGCGGAGCGGAGGCCTTTGACCACAACACCATCAAGAAGCACGAGCAGGTCCCCATCAAGCTGGGGGTACTGAATCCCATTTACTACCTCCTGTGGTCTACCGGAGAGAAGGCCAATATCACTCAGATCGAGGGGCAGGTGCCGCAGGCTCCCTTCCCCACGCGGGAGGAAAGAGAGGAGTTTGTCAGGGACTGGATCCAGGTTCCTCATGAGAGGTTCAAGGAGTTTATTCTCAACTGGGAACCCGGTACCTTCCCCTACTACCCCACCGTCGACATGGTCTGCGAACTGGTGGATTGGCAGGAAACCATGCACTACATCGACGACTGCACGGGCGTATGCGCCGGGCTTTCCTCTTTCCCCATCAAGCCGCCCTACCACATCCACAACTTCCCCCGGATTATCTCTGCCGCCACCGGGCTGGAGCTGGACGAGGACGGGCTCTGGGAAACCATACGGCGCAACCGCAACCTGGTTAGGGGCGTCAACGTGCGCCGGGGTCTGAGGAGAAAGGACGAGCGTCCGCCCGAGGATCACTGGAAGAAGCGATTTCCGGAGTACGAGGCCAAGCTCCTGGACGAGTACTACCGGTTCAAGGGCTGGAATCCGGAGGGCATCCCCACCAGAGAAACCTTAAGCCGGCTCGGTTTGGACTACGTGGCCGAGGACTTGGAGCGGAGAGGGATCCTGTAATGGCCAAAAGAAAGGTAAGGGTGATCAAGGTCAACCTGGACGAATGTAACGGCTGCCGGGCCTGCGAGGTGGTGTGCTCGGCCTTTCACGCCAACCCCAAGTTCAGCACCACCAATCCCGGCCGCTCCCGCATTAGGGTGCATTTCGACCCCTTCCGGAACGTCTTCGTGCCGGTTTTGGCCAGCGCTTACACCGCCTTTGAGTGCCCGGGCCGGAACCGGTATTCGGCCAACGGGACCGAATACGACGAGTGCGCCTTCTGCGGCGTATCCTGCCCGTCCAGGGACCTCTTCAAGGAGCCGGACTCGGGACTGCCCTTGAAGTGCGACATGTGCGAGCAGGACCCTCCCCTGGAGGAGCCCATGTGCGTGAAGTGGTGCCTGGTTCACGCCCTGACCTATGAGGAAAGGGAGGAGGAAGTAGAAGAGGCCGCCTTGGATGAACTGGAAACGGGAATGGAATCCCTGGTGGACCGGTTTGGGCCGGAGAAGGTAATGGACAGCCTGGCGCGGATACTGAGCGGCAAGGGCTACCTCAAGGTTGAGGGTTGATCAGGGCCTCCGCCTTGAGGTGGAGGGGGTGAGAGAGGGATGGAGAAGGAAACGGCGACCCGGCAATTGCTCCGGAGCCTGGTGGAGCGCAGGCTGGGAGACGTGATGGTGGTCGGCGGGGGCATCAGCGGCGTCCAGGCGGCGCTCGACCTGGCCACCGCAGGTTTCAAGGTCTACCTGGTGGAGAAGGGGCCGGCCATCGGGGGCAAGATGTCCCAGCTGGACAAGACTTTCCCCACCAACGAGTGCTCGATATGAATCCTGGCACCTAAACTGGTCGAGGTCGACCGGCAGATCAACATACAGGTCCTGACCAATACCGAGGTGGAGAGGGTAGAAGGGGAGGCCGGGGACTTCAGGGTGGCCCTGGTGAAAAAGCCCCGGTATATCATTCTCGACCAGTGCACCGGCTGTACCACCTGCGTGGAATACTGCCCGGTTACGATTCCCGATCCCTTCAACCAGGGGCTTTCCAGAAACAAGGCCATCCACCTGCACTACTCCCAGGCCGTTCCCCTCATCGCCTACATTGACGAGAACTGCCTGTACCTCAAGGAGAAGAAATGCGGCATCTGCGCCGGGGTCTGCGAGAAGAAGGCCATTGATTTTACCCAGAGTCCGGAGAGGATCGAAGTCAGGGTAGGGGCCATAGTGCTGGCCGCGGGATACGACCTGTCCGACGCGGTGGCGGTCGACGAGTTCGGCTATCAAAGAATGGCCAACGTGGTAACCAGCCTGGATTTCGAACGCCTCACCTGCGCTACCGGGCCGTACGAGGGCGAAATCCGGCGGCCCTCGGACCGCAGGCACCCAAAAAAGATAGCCTGGATCCAGTGCGTGGGCTCGCGGCAGGTGACCGAGGAAGGCAACAGCTACTGTTCGGCAGTCTGCTGCACCTACACGCAGAAGCAGGTCATTCTGGCCAAGGAGCACGACCCGGAAGTAGAGGCGGTCATATTCCACAACGACATCCGGTCCTACGGCAAGGACTTTGAGCGTTTCTACCGGCGGGCGGCCGGCCTTCCCGGGGTGCGGTTCGTGCGCAGCTACGCTTCCATCGGCAGGGAAATCCCGGAGACCAAGAACGTTACCGTAAGGTATTCCACCCCGCAAGACGGCGTGCGGGAGGAAGAGTTCGAGCTGGTGGTCCTGTCGCTGGGTCTCAATCCGCCGGTGCAGGCCAGAGAGCTGGCCGAGAAGTTCGGCATAGAGCTCGAGCCGCACGGGTTCTGCAGGACCAATCCCCTGAACCCGGTGGAAACCACCCGTCCCGGAATCTACGTGAGCGGAGCCTTCTGCGGCCCGGCGGACATTCCCGAGGCGGTCTTCAGCGCCAGTGCCGCCGGTTCCCGCTGCGGCGAGCTGCTGGGCCGGCGGCGGGGGAAGCTCGCCCGGGAAAAGCAGTATCCTCCCGAGAAGGACGTCTCGCAGGAGGAACCCAGGATCGGCGTCTTCGTATGCTACTGCGGGGCCAACATCGGGCGGGTGGTGGACGTCCCCGCGGTAACCGAGTACGCTTCCACCCTGCCCGGCGTGGTCTACGCCCAGCAGCAGTTATTCTCCTGCGCCAGCAACTCCACCAAGGAAATAGCCGACGCCATAAAGGAGAAGGGGCTCAATCGCGTGGTGGTGGCCGCCTGTACCCCCAGGACGCACGAACCCACCTTCCGCAGCACCCTGCGTGAAGCCGGCCTCAATCAGTATTACTTCGAAATGGCCAACATCCGGGAGCACTGTTCCTGGGTTCACCCGCGGGAAAAGGAGGCGGCCACGGAGAAGGCTAAGGACCTGGTTCGCATGGCGGTGGCCCGGGCACGGATGCTGGAGGCCCTCCAGGATCTGGAGCTGCCGGTGACCAAGGTGGCCCTGGTCATCGGCGGCGGCGTGGCCGGCATGACCGCGGCCCTCTCCATAGCCGACCAGGGCTTTGAGGTTCACCTGGTGGAGAAGCAGGAGGAGCTGGGAGGAACGGCCCGCCGGCTCCACTATACGCTGGAGGGGGTAGACGTCCAGGCCTTCCTGCGGGAGCTGACAGGGAAGGTCAAGCGGCACCCGAGGATACGCGTGTATACCGGCGCGGAAATCCTCGAGGTCACCGGGTACATCGGCAACTTCCTCACCAGGGTCCGGTGCGCCGATGAGGTTGCCGAGATAAATCACGGGGTAGCCGTCATCGCCATCGGGGCGGAAGAGTATAAGCCCGACGAGTACCTCTACGGAAAGGACGACCGGGTGCTGACCCTCCTGGAGCTGGAGGAACGGATTGCCGGAAAGGACGAGAAGGTAGCCCGCTGCCAAAGCCTGGTGATGATTCAATGCGTGGGCTGCCGGCAGGAGGACCGGAACTACTGCAGCCGCGTGTGCTGCAGCCACGCGGTTAAGAACGCGTTGAAACTGAAGGAAATCAACCCGGAGGCGGACGTCTGCGTTCTCTTCCGGGACATGAGAACCTACGGCCTGCGGGAAGATTACTACCGGGCGGCGGCGGACAAGGAAGTGAAGTTTATTCGCTACGATGCCGAGAACAAACCCGAGGTGGAACCGGCAGAAGCGGAAGAGGACGGCCGGGAAATACTGAGGGTTACCGTGACCGACGCGGTCCTGGGCCGGAGGGTGGCCATCGAGGCCGACCTGGTGGCGCTGGCGGCGGCCGTGGTGCCGGCGGCCGACACGGGAAGGGTGGCGCAACTGTTCCAGCTCCCCTTGAACGAGGACGGGTTCTTCAAGGAAATCCACGTCAAGCTGAGGCCGGTGGAGTTCAGTACCGACGGGGTCTTCCTCTGCGGGTCGGCCCACTACCCCAAGCACCTGCCGGAGGTCATCGGCCAGGCCTACGGCGCCGCCGGCCGGGCGGTGAACATCCTCGCCCGGGACTTCGTCACCACTTCCGGTGCCGTGGCCGAGGTAACGGAGAAAAGGTGCATGGGCTGCGGCGCCTGCGCGGCGGCCTGTACCTACGGAGCCATAGAACTCTACGAGGCGCGGGGGGGCAGGAGGGCCAGGGTCAATCCCTTCCTCTGCAAGGGGGACGGCCTGTGTAACGCCAAGTGTCCCACCGGAGCCATCGCGCTCAAGCACTACACCGACCGGGCACTGGCAAGCCTGGTGGACGCCTTCGGCGCCGAGCCGGAACCTGCGGCCTCAAAGGCGGCCGCAGGCTAGCGGGCCAAAGCCGCGAAAGGGGGGAAGCAGATGTCTGCCGGACGAGGGTTCAAACCCAGGCTCCTAGGTTTCGTCTGCCAGTGGTGAGCGTACGCGGCGGCGGACCTGTCTGGAGTTTCCAGACTTCAATATTCCACCGAAATGCGCTTGGTCCGGGTAATGTGCTCCGGAAGGGTAGACCTGGGGCTCATTCTCCGTGCCTTTTACAACCGGGCCGACGGGGTCTTCATCGGGGGCTGCCGCCTGGGCGAGTGCAAGTACGATACTCACGGCAACTACCACGCCCTGAACACGGTCTCCCTGGCCAAGAGGCTCCTGGAGCACATGGGTCTGAACCCGGAAAGGCTGAGGATCGCATTCATGTCCTCCAGCGACGGGGCCTTCTTTGCCCAGGTCAGCAACGAATTCATCAACCGGGTGCGGGAGTTGGGACCCCTGGGCGAGGGGGAGGGGATAGGCCGGGAAGAACTGAACTTGGCGCTCGGGCAACTGATGAAGCTGGTCCCTTATATCAAGCTGGTGAAAAAGGAAAAGCTGGGCCTTCGTCTGGGCCGCCCGGAGGAATACGAGCGGCTGTATACCCGGGAAGAGATAGAAGAGCTGCTGGGTCAGGTGGCTTCCTACTCCATTGACCCGGAGAAGTGCCACGGTTGCATGAGGTGCGCCCGGTTGTGTCCGGCGGAGGCGATTACCGGAGGCAAGAACGAGGTTCACGTAATCGACCCGGAGAAATGCCTCCGGTGCGGCACGTGCCTGGAGGCCTGCCCGCCCCGCTTCGGTGCGGTGGTGAGAAAGTCGGAACCCTACCCTCTTCTTGCCCGGGCCGGCGCGTAGCCCTTGCCGGGAGTAGACCGATATCCCGGCAAAGGCTATGTCCGCCCTGAAAGTGTAGCCGCCTCTGCCACCCGTACTCTACTGGTAGAAGGTGGGTGGCGCGCCCGGATGTGACTGGCTCAAAGGATCCGTGGCGTGTCTTCAGGCCTTCTGCCGGTTCCCACTGCGCGGCGTGGGCGTACAGGAAGAAGTTTCGGTTCAGGTTCCGGCCTGCCAGGAGCGAAGGTACTCCTCCTGCGCAGCCGTCAGCTTTTCCAGCTTTATGCCCATACTGGCCAGCTTGAGCGCCGCCACCTGCCGGTCTATGTCTTCCGGCACCCGGTAGACCTGCCGCTGCAGTTCCTTTGCCCCGCCCTTGTAAAGCCATTCTACTACCAGAGCCTGGTTGGCAAAGCTCATGTCCATTACCTGGGCCGGATGCCCTTCGGCCGCCGCCAGGTTTACCAGCCGGCCCTCGGCCAGGAGGTAGAGCCTGCGGCCGTCGGCCAGACGGAATTCCTCCACGTTGTCCCTCACCCGCTCGCGGGAAACGGCCAGCGCCCGTAACGCCTCCAGGTTGATCTCCACGTCAAAGTGCCCGGCGTTGGCCAGGATGGCGCCGTCTTTCATGAGCCCGAAATGCTCCTCGTCTATGACGTGCTTGTTGCCGGTAACCGTGCAGAAGATGTCCCCCTGGCGGGCCGCCTCCTTCATGTCCGTAACCGGATAGCCGTCCATGGCCGCCTCCAGGCCCCGCAGCGGGTCCGCCTCCACCACCACCACCCGGGCGCCCAGCCCCCGGGCCCGGGCGGCAACCCCCCGGCCGCACCAGCCGTAGCCCACCACCACGAAGGTGCTGCCGGCCAGAAGATAGTTCGTGGCCCGGATTATACCGTCCACCGCCGACTGCCCGGTGCCGTAACGGTTGTCGAACATGTGCTTGGTCAGGGCGTCGTTGACCGCCACCACCGGGTACCGCAACACCCCGGCCCGGGCCATGGCCCGCAGCCGAATCACCCCGGTGGTGGTTTCCTCGGTCCCGGCCGTTACTCCGTCCAACAGCTCCTGCCGCTGGCGGTGCAGGGTGCTGATCAGGTCGGCGCCGTCGTCCATGGTGATGTGGGGCTTGGTGTCCAGCACCTGGTGGATGTGGCGGTAGTAGGTCTCCTCGTCTTCTCCGCGCACGGCAAAGGTGGGAACGCCGTAACTTTGGTTGAGGGCGGCAGCCACGTCGTCCTGGGTGGAAAGGGGGTTGGAGGCGCAAAGGGCCACCTCCGCCCCGCCGGTCTTGAGCAGCCGGACCAGGTTGGCCGTCTCGGTGGTGACGTGCAGGCAGGCGCCGACGCGCAGGCCCACAAGTGGTCTTTCCTTCTCCCAGCGGCGGGCGATGGACGCCAGGACGGGCATGTGCTGCCCCGCCCAGGCAATGCGTCGCTCGCCCGTAAGGACGAGTTCTTCACGATTCATATCGGGTCGTTGCTCCTTTCGTCTTGGTCGGCCCCCGTGTTCGTCCGAGGGATTCCCGGCCCCGGACGGAGGCCCGGCGCCGGCCGATGAACCTCGCCCAGGTTAGGTTTTCCCAATTATCGTAACGAGTACCGGCCTTCGACACGCCTCCGGATTCTTCCTGCCAAGGGCATCGGGTTTTGTCTCGGACCAATTCCGTGGACCGAAGGACCTGGGGCACCACCCGCCGAGAAGACATGTCCGTGAACTGTCAGGGACGCCATGCGGTGATTGCGGAGGCGGTAGAAAACCCGGCGCCCAAGGAGGGAGTTAAGAGGATAAGGTAGAAGTTCAGATATTAAGAACTGCTTGATGTGGCACACGATTACCCTCGATAATCTCGGTGGGCCGAAGGGGTGGGAACGTGAGCACAGGAAGGTCGTCGCCTGGCGACCCGGCTCCTGAAGAGCTCAACCTGCTGGGAATGGCGCTTCTGGAGTCCTCGCCGGAGGGCATCCTGGTGGCCGACGCCCGAGGCACCATAATCTATGCTAATGCGGCTTATACCCGGATCCATCACCGCGACGGCAGGGCGCGGGTAGGTACCAACATATTTGCGACCAACCCGGAGGGAGCGTTGGCGGAGGCGCTGCGCAGCGGGCGGGCGGTCTTCGGCAAGCGCCACCGCCCGCCCAATTCCGAAGTAGAAGTGCTGGCCCGAGCCTTTCCCGTTTACCACCAGGGCAGGTTGCTGGGGGCGGCGGTATTCTTCCAAGAGGTTACCGGAGCCCTGGAAATCCTGGAACAGCTCAAGCGGGCCCAGGAATGCCTGGCGGTGCTGTCTTCAAAGATCGAAGAGATCGGCCGTGCCCCTTACAGCTTCGCTTCTATCGTGGGGCAGAGCCCCCGCCTGCAGCAGGCCCTGGAAGTGGCCCGGAAGGCCGCGGCAACTGACGCCACGGTTCTGCTGAGAGGGGAAAGCGGCACCGGCAAGGATCTGTTTGCCGCCGCCATCCACAACGCCAGCCGCCGGGCCAAGTATCCTTTCATCCACGTTAACTGCGCCGCCGTGCCGGAGACGCTCCTGGAAAGTGAGTTCTTCGGATACGAGAAAGGAGCCTTCACCGGTGCTGCCCAGCGCAAGCTGGGCATGTTCGAGCTGGCCGACCGGGGCACCCTGTTTCTGGACGAAATCGGGGACCTGGATCTGAGGTTGCAGGCCAAGCTGCTTCAGGTCCTGCAGAGCGGCGAGTTCCGCCGGATCGGCGGCACGGCCATGGTCCGGGCAGACGTTAGGGTCATCGCCGCCACCAATCGCAACCTGGAAGAACTGATCGAAAGGGGCCAGTTCCGGCCCGACCTGTACTTTCGTCTGAACGTGGTGGAAATCGCCTTGCCGCCGTTACGGGAGCGCAAGGAGGATATTCTCCTCCTGGTGGACCACCTCCTCGGCCGGCTGTCGCGCAAGGCCGGCAAACGGGTGGCCGGCATCGACCCCGAAGCCATGAACCTGCTTCAGGACTACTGCTGGCCGGGCAACGTGCGGGAGCTGGAGAACGTCCTGGAGAGGGCCCTGGTGCTGGTGGAAGAGGGCAGGCCAATCCGGCCCGAGCACATTCTTCTGCCTCGCATTCGTTCCGCAGCCCCTCAAGCGATAGTGCCCCTGCGCGACCTGGAGGCGGACATGATCCGCCGGGCAATAGACAGGTTCGGCACTTCCGTTGAGGGAAAGAGGCAGGCCGCGCGTGCCCTGGGCATATCTCTTAGTACCCTGTACGACAAACTCAAGCATATGGGAGGCACGGTTTCCGAGAATCGGAAAGGGAATTCTGAGAATAAGAAAGCTACTTTGCGTTAAGGATTGCGGCGGCGGCGCCATTATCCGAACGGATTTCCGAAAAGCGGAAACCGTTATAATATTTTTCTAGCAGCTTTGCCCTCCCGGATTAGCATGAATATTGCAAGCAACTGGCTCAGAGCCGAAATTGCCGGCCCATTCTACCGGGAGGCGATCCCATGTCTGATCTACGGTCCTTCTTAGACGCAGTCAGAAGCCGGTTGCCCGACCAGTATGCGGAGATAGACAAGGAGGTAGATCCGAAGTACGAAATAGCCGCGATCCAAAAGAAACTGGAGAAGCAAGACCGCTATACCGTGTTATACTTCAGGCGGGTTAAGGGCTCTGATATGCCTGTGGTGCTTAACGTTTACGGCAATCGCGACCGCCTGGCCTTCGCGTTGGGTACCACTCCGGATAAGGTGGCGGATATCTACCGCCAGCGGGAGGACAACCCCATTCCCCCGCAGGGAGTGGGAGAGGCACCGGTTCAAGAGGTGGTGATCACGGGGGACAAGGTGGATCTATACCGGCTGCCGGTGCTCACCGCCCACGAACCCGACATCGCTCCGTACATCACCACCGGCATCGTCATTGCCAAGGACCCCGATACCGGGGTACACAACGCCAGCTTTGGACGCCTGATGCTGGTGGATCGAAATACCGTTTATACGCACGTAACCCCGGGCAGGCATCTGCACCAGTACTATGCTAAGGCCGAAAGCCGCAACCAAGCGCTGCCGGTAACCATCAGCCTGGGCAGTCCGCCGACCTGGGCACTGGGGGCCCTGTCTCTCATTCCCATCGATCAGGACGAGTTGGGCGTTATGGGGGCTATGGACGGTGAACCTCTGAAAATAGTGGCCGGCAAGACCGTTCCGGTGCCCGCCCTGGCCGAGGCGGAAATCGTCCTGGAAGGCGAACTTCTTCCCCACGTTCGCGGTGAAGAGGGGCCGTTTTGCGAGTTTACCGGTTATGCCACCGGACGGCGCCACCGGCACGTAATCAAGATTTCTGCCATTACCATGCGCCGGGACCCCATTTACCATGCGCTGGTTGCCGGTTCCACGGAGCACCGGATACTGGGCTCCATTGCTAAGGAATCCTACCTGTTCAAGGTCGCCCGGGTGGCGGCTCCCTCCGTGAGGGCCGTACACGTGCCCGTATCCGGGTGCGGGCGCTTCCACTGCTACGTTTCCCTGGAAAAGAAGGCCAAGGGGCAGCCGCTGAACGTGGGCATGGCGGTTCTGGGAGCGGACATTTACACCAAGATGGTGGTAGTGGTGGATCACGACATTGACGTGTTCGACGAGCGAGAGGTGCTTTGGGCGGTGGCCACCCGGGTCCAGGGTAACCGGGATATTACCTTCATTCCCCGCGCCCTGGGGTCGGACCTGGACCCCTCGGCGGATGAGGACGGTGTGGTGTGCAAGATGATCGTGGACGCCACCGCCAAGCCCTTTCTGGATCAGTACCACGCTCGGGCCGTGGTGCCCCGGGAGGTGATGGACCGAATCCGGCTGGAGGATTACCTACCCGGTTTGAGCCGCTAGAGCATTTGCCGGAGGCAGGGGCATCTTCGAGGGTCTTCAATACGGGGGAGAGGAGGCACTAAGGCAATGACAAGCGTTAGGTTGTGGAAGCGCGGCATGCACTTGGCCCTGATCGGGTTGCTGTTGGCAGGGGTGGTCGGGTGCGGCGGAGGTCAGAGGCCCTCCGGCACTCCCGCACCTCAGTCCGGCCAGGCCGGAAACGGAACAACCGCCTCCAACGTGCTTACCCTTGCCACCCACCCGGTGGGAAGCCTGGTGAACAGCCTGGGTACCGGTATCGCCACCGTGCTCGGCAAGTACCTGGGCACTGAGGTGAAGGTGATGCCCACCACCGGACCGATTGAGTGGCTGCCCATGATTGCCACCGGTGAAGTGAATCTGGGCGTGCTCAACAACTGGGATGCCCAGATGGGCAGGCTGGGAAAGGAGGATTTCCAGGCGGCCACCGGCGGTAAGGGGGCCCCCATTTACCTGCTGGCCTCCGGCACCCGCTCCATGGTGGGCACCATGGTGGCCGACAACTCGGGCATAAGGACGGGTCAGGACCTGAAAGGCAAGAGGGTAGTGGTTACGGTCACGGGAAGCGGCGGCATTACCGCCCAGAATAAGGCGGCCCTGGCCAACTTTGGGCTGTCCGAAGCGGATGTGAGACCCATCAGCGTGCCCAGCATTGAGGCCGGCCTGCGGGCGGTAATCGAAGGTAGGGCCGACGCCACTACCATCAGCCTCGGTACGGCGGTGATCACCGAACTGGACGCGGAGAAGGGCGCCCGCTACCTGTCTTTTGACCCTTCGCCCGAGGCGGTGCGGCGGATGCAGCAGTACTATCCCTGCTACCTGGAGAAGGTAGAGCCCGGTCAGGGCCGGGTTGGGGTCAGAGAACCCGCTTACCTCATGTGCTACGAGTTCTACCTGGTGGGCTCGGAGAACCTGGGAGAGGAGACCGCCTACCAGATAGTCAAGGCGCTGTGGGAGCACAGTCAGGAACTGGGTGAGATCCACGCCCGGCTAAAGGACTGGGTTCCCGATCGTTTCGTCAACCCCCGGGCAACCATTCCCTATCATCCCGGAGCGGTGAAGTTCTACAAGGAAGCCGGCGTGTGGGGCCCGGACATGGAGTCGCTCCAAAGCCAGCTCCTGGCGGCAAAGTGAGGTAGGTAGCCGTGGCAGCCAGCAACAATCACGATGATAGGCAGGCGGCGAGACCGGGCGGGCCGGATACCCTTCCGGCCCTCCGGTACGTGAAACGCGCCCTGGCCCTGGCCGTACCGGCGGTAGGCGTGGTGGCGGCCCTGGATCTCCCCCTTTATCTAACCGGGGTTTCTCTGTTCAGCCAGCAGTACCTGGCCCTGTTCTGGGGATTGGCCAGCGCGCTGGTCTTCCTTACCGTGCCGGCTTCGAAGCGACAGGGTAAGACGGATATACGCTGGTACGATCTGGTTCTGGCGGGATTGAGCTTGGTTGCGGGGATATATGTGGCTGTGGGTTATCCCCGCCTGCTACCCACTCTAGGCCTTATCGATAATACCCGCATTCTCCTAGGTGCGGGGGCAACTCTGATAGTGTTGGAAGCTACCCGGCGGTTGACCGGCTGGCCCCTGGTGATAATCGTCCTGACCTTTATCCTGTACGGGCGCTTCGCCTATCTTTTCCCGGGTCCGTTGGAGGGAAGCGGGATTTCCTGGCCGCGACTCATAAGCCAATTGTACCTGGGGGCCGACTTCCTCTTCGGCACCCCTCTCAAGATTGCCGCCATAGTGGTTTTCGGCTTCGTGGTTTTCGGCCAGTTTCTCTTCACCACCGGAGGGGGTGACTTCTTCGTGCGGCTGGCCGAGGGGGCTATGGGCCGCCAGCGCGGTGGCCCGGCCAAGGCGGCGGTGATAGCCAGCTCCCTCTTCGGCACCATATCTGGTTCGGCGGTGGCCAACGTGGCCAGCGTGGGGGTGGTTACTATCCCTCTGATGAAGAAAACCGGCTACCCGGCGGTCTTCGCCGGCGCGGTAGAGGCCGTTTCCGGCACCGGCGGCTGCATCATGCCCCCGGTCATGGGGGCCGCCGCCTTCATAATGGCGGAGTTCCTTGGGGTGCCCTATCCGGTGGTGGCGGTGGCGGCGGTGCTGCCGGCAATCCTCTACTATCTGGGCGACTTCATGCAGATACACCTGCGCGCGGTCCGACTGGGGCTGGAGGGTTTACCGCTGGAGGATATTCCGTCGCTCAGGAGAACGCTGGCCCGTGGCTGGCCCTTCCTGATCCCCGTCGCCGTGTTGGTATATGCCCTCTTTGTTCTGTACCTGCGGCCGGAATTTTCGGCCCTGATTGCCACCGCTTCCCTGCTGGTAGTGGCGGCCCTGAGGAAGGAAACCCGCCCCAGCCTCAGCCTGAGAAAGGTTGTCGAGGCCCTGGAAGGGGTAACCAAAGGCATGCTGGAGATCACGATTGTGTGCGGGGCTGCCGGCCTGATCGTTGGAGTAGTAGGGTATACCGGCCTGGGCCTCTCGCTCTCGGCCTTCCTTACCCAGCTAAGCGGGGGCAATCTCTTGTTGCTGGCCGTGCTGACCGCGGTGGTAAGCTCCATCCTGGGAATGGGCATGCCGGTCAGCGCGTGCTACATCCTCCTGGCCGCCCTGGCGGCTCCGGCCATGGTTCAGCTGGGCGTGGATCCGCTCCTGGCCCACCTGTTCATATTCTACTTCGGCACCTTTTCCTTCCTTACACCCCCGGTCTGCCTGGCGGTTTACGCCGCCTCCTCCATTGCCGGCTCGCCGATGATGCCTACCGCCGTCCAGGCCATGAAGCTGGCGGTAGCCGGCTATTTGGTGCCTTTTATCTTCCTGTACAAGCCGGGACTGGCCTTGGTGGGACCGGCCGGCGAGGTAGCCTGGTCGGTATTCGACGGCGTGATCGCCACCGTGTTGCTGGCCTGTGCGCTAGAAGGATATCAGTTCCGGACTTTGAGCCCTCCGGAGCGCCTGGCCCTGGCGGCGGCAGGGATTCTCCTTTTCGTGCCCGGCTGGGAAACCCGGATCATCGGGCTGGTCATTGCCCTGGCGGTGGGGCTGCTGCAGCTAAGGGCTTACCGCGCTCGGCAGAGTTCGGTTCCCCATTGCCGCGAAGCTGGGCTTTAATCCCGCCATTCTGGCCCGGATTATCGCCGGTACGGCGCTCGCGGTATCCGTCCCCTGGGCGGGGGCTGCGGCCGGTACCTGCTTCTCCTTCGGTGCGGTGAAGTTTGGGGACATGTTCCGCATCGGAGTGGTGGTTACGGCGTTCACCCTGGTGGTTATAACCGCCTTGAGCATCTTGCTGGTGCCGGCGTTCACAGCCTTCACCGCGCCCTAGTATGTGGAACGTAAACCGGGGAGCCGCACGGTTTCTCCGATCCTAGCGGTGCCCCTGTTAGCCAGGCCTTCTCTGAGCGGGCGAGAATCTCGTTGCTCTATAGGGCGAGATATCTCGCCCGCCGTATATGATGGGGTATAATGAGAAAGGACTTAGAGGAGGGGGGTCGATGCGGTAGGCAGTAAGCAGTAATTGTGGGTGCGGATAAAGGCCAGGCCGAAGCGGTTGTTCGGGAGCAAGAGGTCGGGAAGGCCCCGGAAAGGAGGAGCTTTATTGCCGAGGCTAAAAGATAAGGTGGTAATCGTCACCGGCGCCGCCCGGGGCATCGGGCAGGTATTCGCCCGACGGTTGGCCCAGGAGGGTGCCAAGGTAGTAGCCGCAGACATCCTGGACGTAGGCGAAACCTTGGACCAGGTCCGGGCCCAAGGGGCGCAGGCCCTGGGCCTCAGGGTAGACGTGACCCGGTTTGAAAGCACCCGGGAAATGGCCGAAAACACGGTGGCTGCTTTTGGTCGCATCGACGTGCTGGTTAACAACGCCGCCCTGTACGGCGGTCTGAAGCTCAAGCCCTTTGACGCCATTCCGGAGGAGGAATGGGACCGGGTTTTTGCGGTGAACGTCAAGGGGATATGGCAGTGTTGTCGGGCGGTAGTGCCGGTGATGAAGCGACAGGGCGGGGGCGTAATAATCAATATTTCCTCCGCCTCTATCCTGGAGGGAGCCCCACTGCTCAGTCATTACGTAGCCTCTAAGGGGGCGGTTTGGGCCTTTACCCGTTCCCTGGCCCGCGAGCTGGGCGAATACGGCATCCGGGTGAATTCCATTACCCCAGGATACGTAATGACCCGGGCCTCCAAGGAGCTCTCGGACGACCCCAAACAGCTCGAATTCATCCATAACGTGGCCCTGGAGCAACGGATTTTCAAGCGGCCCATGGAGCCCGAGGACCTGGAGGGAGTATTGGTTTTTCTGGCTTCGGACGACAGCGCCTTCATTACCGGACAGAACATTAATGTGGAAGGCGGAGCCCGCCACTACTAGGGCCGGAGTTCCGCTACGTTTGGACCGGCCGCCCGGGGCGGGAACCACCTTGGGCGTCCGGCCCACTTTCCCGGTCGCCGGATGGTAGCCTCTTGCAAGGGGCCATCGCGAGCGTTCCGGTGCAGTCGAGGATGGAATGGTGCCCGGCGAGGCTTGAGGTACGGGGCGGAGCCTTGAACTTGCGCGGAAGGCGGGAAGAACCGGCTTGGGGAAAGAAAAGGGCTGGTGCGGGGCGCATAATGGGATATAATAAACGAAAGAATTACTGGGGAAGGAGTTCGCTCATTTGAGAATATTATTGATCGCGCCGGAGACGCCGGGACCCAAGAAAAAGAAGGCCAAGGTGGTGCCTTTCCCCCAGCTCAGCCTGCCGCTTCTTGCCGCCCTCACCCCCGGCGAGCACCGGGTTAGGATAGTGGACGAGCGGTTGGAGGAAATACCCTGGGACGAACCCTGGGACCTGGCGGGAATAACGGTGATGACCGCCACCGCCCCGCGGGCCTACGAACTCGCCCGCAGCCTGCGCGACCGGCGCGTAAAGGTGGTGCTGGGCGGGAGCCATCCTACGGCCCTGCCTGAGGAAGCCGCCCAACATGCGGACAGCGTGGTAATCGGGGAGGCCGAGGGGCTGTGGGAGGAACTCCTGCAGGACGCCGGCCGGGGCCGGCTCAGGCGGTTTTACCGCCGGGACATGCCTCCTTCCTTGGCCGGACTTCCTTCTCCCCGCCTGGATCTGCTCACCGGGAGGTATTTCTTGAAGCAGGTTTACCAGACTACCCGGGGGTGCCCGCACAACTGCACCTTCTGCTCGGTTTCCACGGTTATGGGCCGCAAGTACCGGCACCGGCCGGTGGAGGAGGTCATAGAGGAGGTCAGGCGCAGCCCCGGCCGGCTGGTGGGCTTCCTCGACGACAACATCGTGGGTGACCCGGCCTATGCCGAAGAGTTCTTTGCCGCCCTGGCTCCCCTTAAGAAGAGGTGGGTGAGCCAGGGCACCGTGAGGATGGCCGAGAACGAAGAACTGCTCCGGAGGGCGGCTACCAGCGGCTGCCTGGGCTTATTTGTGGGCTTGGAATCGATTAATGAGGAAAGTCTGCGTCAGATGCGCAAGACCTTCAACCGCATTGATAGATACGGCAAGCTCGTAGAGAGGTTTCACGCCCACGGCATTATGGTGATCGGCTCTTTTGTCTTCGGCTTTGATCAGGACGACCCGTCGGTGTTTAAACGAACCCTGCGTTTCATTGAAGACACCAGGATCGACTTCGCCCAGTTCTCCATCCTGACGCCTCTGCCGGGCACCGACCTCTTCACCAAGCTGAAGGCGGAGGATAGGATCTTCTCCTACGACTGGTCTCGGTACGACTTTGCTCACGTGGTATACCGGCCCGCCCGGATGAGCCCGAGGGAACTTCAGGACGGATACAATTTCGTCTTCCGCAGTTTCTACTCCTGGCCTCGGATCGCCAAAGGGATAGCACGCCACTGGCGCTACCTCCCCCACGTATTGCGCACGAAGCTCTACTATTCCTGGGTAAGCCGGCACCCGAAGCTGTTGTCCGAAAAGGCCTAGCCGGGCGAAAAGGTGAAGGGTATGCGCGGGAAAGGTGCAAGGGCCCTGAGCGGGTTCTTCTTGGTCGCGGTAGTCTTGGGTTTGCTGGGTGTGGGCTCGGTCGGTGGCCCCGGCCTGGCCCAAGAGTCCCGGGATTTTGAGGTGGTGGTGGTCGGGGCCGAGCCGGAAGGAGTGGCGGCGGCACTGGCTGCGGCCCGCAGCGGGGTGGAAGTTCTCCTCCTGGAGAGGCGGGACGGTCCCGGAGGGCTCTTTACTTACGGGTGGCTGAATACCTTTGATCTCAACTATGCTCCCGGGGGAAAGGGAGAGCTGGTAACCCGGGGTATCTTCGCCGAGGTCTTCCGGGAGGCAGGCGGGAGTTCCTTTGACGTGGAGCACATGCGGCGCCTGCTGGCGGGTTTCTTACGGCGGGAACCCGGCCTGGTGGTCCGCTACGGCGCCCTGTCCGTTGCCCCGGTACTCGACGAGTCCGGGGCGCTGGTGGCGGTCCGGGCCGTCTGGCCGCAGAGAACCTATCAGTTCCGCGCCCGGGTGTTTATAGACGCCACCGCCGACGCCGATTTGGCCGCGGCGGCGGGCGTGCCCTGGACCTACGGCGGAGAAGATTACGGCGCCGACGAAGCCCTGCCGGCCACGCTCATCTTCAAGCTGGACGGGGTGGACTGGGCGGAGGTGCAAGGCGCGTTGAGCCGAGACGGGAAGCCGTATACCGGCGCGGATTCGGTCTCGGCCTGGGGTTTCGGCGACCAGATGCAGCACTACCGGCCCGGCCACCCCCGGCTGCGGATACCGGATTTGAACCTAGGCCGCCAGAAGGATGGCAGCGTGCTGGTCAACGGACTGCAGATCAGCGGTGTCAACGGTCTGGACTCGGCTTCCCACCGGGAAGCCTACGAACTGGCCCGGCAGGAGATTCCGGCCATCGTGAGCTTCATGCGCTCCCGGCTCCCGGGTTTTGCCCGGGTACACCTCCTGGGTGTGGCTCCCGAGCTCTACATTCGCGAAACCAGGCATATCCGGGGCGAGTACACCCTCACCGTGGACGACGTGCTGGGAAACCGGTATTTCCCGGACCAGATCGGCGTGGGGTCCTATCCGGTAGACTTGAAGCGGCCGACCGCCT
Organism: Clostridia bacterium; assembly: GCA_024653205.1. Lineage (NCBI taxonomy): Bacteria > Bacillati > Bacillota > Clostridia > Clostridia bacterium. The sequence continues at coordinate 62,600 of JANLFO010000009.1, forward strand.
TGGGGAAGCCGCTGATGTACAGCCTCCCCTTCCGCTGCCTCGTGCCCCAGAAGGTGGATAACCTGCTGGTGGTGGGGCGTTCGGCCTCCTTCACTTCCCTGGCCGCCGGCAGCGCCCGGGTGGTCCCGGTGGGGATGGTGGCCGGGCAGGCCGCCGGCGTGGCCGCCGCCGTGGCCGTGCTGGAAAACGTTACCCCGCGGCAGATTGTCCGAGATGCCAGGCTCATGGAGCAGTTGCAGAACCGGCTGCGACTGCAGGGAGCCTACCTTCCGCGTTTTGACCTGAAGCATGCGGCGGCCGATCACTGGGCCTATCCCGCGGTGCGGGAACTGCAGGCTCTCGGCCTGGTGGCCGGAGGCTACGACAACAATTATCGCCTGGACGAGCCGATGGTTGCCGTCTCCTTCTCTTGGCTGGCCCGGTCCGCCTTCGGTCTCCGCCACCCGGAGGCCCCGCTTCCGCCTCCGGACCGGTTGCCGGTGCCGGCAGAGAAGCGACCGGTGAGGCTGGCAGAGGCCGGCGATTTCTTGGACCGCTTACTTAACTGGTACCGCCCGGGGCAGGAGGTCACCTTTAACCCTACCCATGCCCGGCTACGCGGTCTCGCTCCGGGCGCCCCTTTGACCCGGGCTCAGGCCTATACTCTGCTGGCGGAGGCGCTCATGCTGGACCGCAGTCTCGGGCCCGGTCCGGGTTCTGCGGCGAGACCCGGCCTCGACGGGTACCGTTGAACTCGGGGGCGGTTACGGCGGCGCGTCCGGATCTCCCGGCCGGGCATCCGGAGCGGAGCCCGACCCGGCTTCGGAGGGGTGCAGCAGATAATCCCGGAAACCTTCCAGACTGTTGTCCAGAAAGTACTGCTCGCGCCGCCGCACGTCGGGAGGCAGCAAGGGGAAGCAGGCCAGCAGGGGATCGCGCTCCAGGAGGATGCTCCGGGCCGTATCGTACCAGGCCTTTTCGTCCTCGGCCCTGGTGAGGCAGTCGGCCGCGACTTCTGCCCACAGGCGCAATTGTGCCCGGTGGCGGTCCAGGGTCTCCCGGGCCCTGGGGTTGGGGCCGTAGTGACCGTGGCAGAGCAGGATGCCGTCCAGGTCCAGTTCCAGAAGCCGGTCGAGGGAGGCCAGGGCCGGCCCGGGGAAGAAGCGGCGAGGGGTGGCGGGACGGAGGTAAAAACCCTCTACCGGCTGGTAGACGCCGGCGGCTTCACCCACAAAAAGAATCTTGCCCCGTAGAAAGCACAGGTGGTGGGCGGCGTGGCCCGGCGTTTCGATGACTTCTACGCCGGGAGCCTCGTCCGCCAGCCGCTCCGGTGGAACCGGTGGGGGCGGGCCGTAGTAGGCGGCCAGCCTGCCCATTACATCCTGGCTGGCCTGCCACAGGGCTGCGGGCGCGACCAGATGGTGCCGGCCCCGGGGATGGGCAAAGACGCGGGCCCGGGGATAGCGGTCCAGTACCCGGGCGGTGGCGCCGGCGTGGTCGAGGTGGATGTGGGTAAGGAGGATGTAGTCCAGGTGCTCGATACCCAGGCCCTCGAGCGCGTCGAGGAGGTGGGGGACGGTTACGGGCGGTCCGGGGTCCACCAGGTAGGTGGCCCGGGGGGTGACCAGGAGCCAGGCGGCCAGAAAAGGGTTGAACCCGGCCATCAGGTGGGGTAGGTCTATCAGGTATAATGCGTCTCCCCGGTCTTCCCGTACGAGGGTGAAATTGCTCTGCGACATTGTCTCCTGCCTGCCTTTCTCGATCGTCTGGCTGGTCGGATCCGGGCCGCTAGGCATAGTTCGCCACTCCCGGAAGAATTCCTTCCGGGAGAGGTCGCGGGCGGCCGGGCCGAAGACCGCCTTGAGGCTCGCGGCCCGGTGCTCGCCTTCCGTTCGCCCTCTGCGGCCCCTGGGACAAAAACGGACCTTCCTCGGGGGCCCGGTACTGGGTTATCCCCACTTTCGGGTTGGCTGGCGGTACCGGGTGCTCTCCTGAGACCCTCATGCCACCCAGGTGGCACCAGCAGAGGATGAAAATGGCACTGCTCGACCTATTTTCAGGGCAGTACATTGGCACCTCGCCGGGTGCCGAACTTGGCGAGGGCGAACGTGAAGGCGGGCCGAAGGCCACGGACGGCCGAAGCGGCGGGGCGCCACGGACGGCGCCTCCGCCGGCAGCCCGCCGGAGCGCGAAGCCCGAGCCCTAGTTCGGTCGGCGAGGTGACAGTACGAACGGGGAGCACCCGGTACCGCCTAAGGGAAACTGGGGATAACTCAGGGCCCGGTAACATTGACTCGCGGTGGGGGTTGTGATAAAGTAAAGTTGCTTGTGAGCTAGGCATCAACCTCAAGGTGAGGTGTTGGCCGGCGGGTGCCGGCACCGGGGCCGGGAGCGCCGGCCGATTTCCTTCCGGGGTGGCCGAAGTCACAGGGAAATTCTTCTAGGAGGAATGCTTTTAATGCACGGTAGGGTAAAGTGGTTCAATCAGGAAAAGGGTTACGGCTTTATCGAGCGGGACGACGGCGGCGACGTGTTCGTCCACTACTCGGCCATTCAGGAGGAGGGTTTCAGAACCCTTTCCGAGGGACAGGAAGTGGAGTTCGATATCGTTCAGGGGCCGCGGGGACCACAGGCGGCCAACGTGGTGAAGCTTAGAGGTTAGGGCTTGGCCAACTCAGCCCCCGGCATACGCCGGGGGCTTTTGATTTCCAGCGGAGAGGAAGGGGAGGAATTTTCAAATCTTGCGGGAATAATTACCACCAGGGGGGTGCTACTTTGAAGCTTGAGATTCGGACCAGGAACGTGGAACTGACCGAGGCGTTGCGGCGGTACGTGGAGAAGAGGCTGGCCCGGGTGGGCCGCTACCTGGACGGGATCGAGGAGGTTCAGGTGAGGCTGCGGCTGGAGCGGAGCCGCCACGTGGTAGAGGTCACCATACCCTTGGACGGTTTGGTGCTGCGAGCAGAGGAGCAGACCGGTGACATGTACGCCTCTGTGGACCTGGTAGTTGAGAAGCTGGAGAGACAGATTGCCAAGTACAAGACCCGGCTGATCAGGCGCCTGAGAACGGCGGGCACGCGGGAAGCGGCCGCGCCGGGAACGTCGGAGGAAAAACCGGAGGAACTGGGCGAAGAAGCAACCATTGCTCGGGTCAAGCGCTTCCCCATCAAGCCCATGTCGGTAGACGAGGCCATACTGCAGATGAATCTCTTGGGCCACAACTTCTTCGTCTTTGCCAATGCCCGGACGGCCAAGATAAACGTGGTTTACCGTCGCCGGGACGGAGGTTACGGGTTGATCGAGCCTGAAGAGTAATACCCAGGGGGAGCGGCGGATACTTTGGACAAGATGGGCTACCCGGAGCTAGAAGAGGTAATTCGCCGGGTCCGCGGCGTTGCTTCCGTGCGCGTGCTCAAGGACGAGCAGGACAATATCGCCGAGGTTCACGTGGTGGCGGACCCCAGGCGCAATCCCAAGCAACTGGTGAGAGACATAGAATCGGCGGTTGTGGTGCAAATGGGGCTTAATCTGGACCATAAGAAGATAAGCGTGGTACAGCTGGAAAGCGAGCCCCGCTCCGAAGCCTCGCCCTTTGAGCATTCGCCGACCGCCACCCAGCGGCCGCTCCTGGTCGGCCTGAGCTACCATCTTCAGGGCTCGCAGGTACGGGTGGAGGTGCACCTGGAAGTCGGCGGCGAGACTTATTCGGGCGCGGCCAGCAGCGACCTTTCCTCGGCCGGACTGGGGGTGCTGGCGGCCGGAGCGGTGCTTAAAGCCCTGGGGCCCCGCCTGGAGAACCTGCAACCCGTGCGCCTGGCGGAGGCGGTAAAGGTAAGGGTGGCCTTTCGGGATGCCTGGTTGGTGGTGGTGGAAACCGCCGAGGGCCCCCTGGTGGGCGCGGCCCTGGTGGTGCGGGACGACCTGGAGGCGGCGGCCGAAGCCACCCTGGCCGCCCTGAGTCAGAGGGCCGCACGCCGCTCGGCGTGAATTCGTTGCCCGGGACGGCCGGAAACAGGCCGGAGGTGCCGGCCGGCTGCCGAGGTTGCACATTTTGGTCCCAGGGGCTAGAATTAGGGAGAAAGATCGGAGGGGGGAACGGGCAAGGTTCCCCCGGCGCCCTTGGGCGGGAAGGCGGTGGACATAATGCTCGGTGCCCTGCGGCACCTATTGGACGATAATGCTCGCGAGGTAAAGCGCCTCAGCCGTCAGGTGGTTCAGGTAAACGCCCTGGAACCGGAAGTGCAGAAGCTGAACGCCGCGCAGCTGGCGGCCAAGACCGCCGAGTTCAAACAGCGCCTGGAGCGGGGAGCGACCCTGGATGATCTGCTTCCCGAGGCGTTCGCCGTGGTCAGAGAGGCGGCCCGCAGGGTTCTGGGGCTGCGGCCTTTCGACGTGCAGGTGCTGGGCGGGATGGTGCTGCACCAGGGCCGGATAGCGGAAATGAAGACCGGCGAGGGCAAGACGCTGGTGGCTACCATGCCCGCGTACCTCAACGCCCTGCTTGGCCGAGGCGTGCACATCGTGACCGTGAACGATTATCTCGCCCGGCGGGACGCGGAATGGATGGGTCCCGTCTACCGGATGCTGGGGCTCAGTGTGGGGGTCATCGTCCACGGGCTGACTGCGGCCGAGCGGCGTCAGGCCTACGCCGCCGACGTTACCTACGGCACCAACAACGAGTTCGGCTTTGATTACCTTCGGGACAACATGGCCCTGGACGCGTCGGAACTGGTGCAGCGGGAGCTCTACTACGCCATAGTGGACGAGGTAGACAGCATCCTGATCGACGAGGCCCGCACCCCGCTCATAATCTCCGGGCAGGCGGAAAAGCCCACGGAACTCTATTACCGGGTGGCCAGGCTGGTGCCGCGTCTGAAGGCCGGGGAGGATTTCAACCTGGACGAGAAGGCCCGGCTGGTAACCCTCACCGAGGCCGGCGTAGCCAAGATGGAGCGCTGGCTGGGGGTGGATAACCTCTACGACGATACCCACCTGGAACTCAGCCACTGCGTCAACCAGGCCCTCAAGGCCCAATTCCTGATGAAGCGCGACCGGGACTACGTGGTCAAGGACGGCCAGGTAATCATCGTGGACGAATTCACCGGGCGGCTGATGTTCGGCCGGCGCTACAGCGACGGCCTCCATCAGGCCATTGAGGCCAAAGAAGGGGTGAAGATCGAGCGAGAATCCCAGACCCTGGCCAGCATCACCTTCCAGAACTACTTCCGCATGTACAAGAAGCTGGCCGGCATGACCGGTACGGCGGCCACCGAGGAGGAAGAGTTCCGCAAGATCTACGGGCTGGACGTGGTGGTGATCCCCACCCACAAGCCCATGATCCGCGAGGACCTGCCGGACCTGATCTTCCGCACCGAGCAGGGCAAGTTCGAGGCGGTGGTGGAGGAGATCTGCCGGCGGCACGCGCAGGGCCAGCCGGTTCTGGTGGGAACGATTTCCATCGAGAAATCGGAAAAGCTCAGCGCCATGCTCAAGAAGCGGGGGGTGCCCCACCAGGTACTCAACGCCAAGTACCACGAAAAGGAAGCGGAGATCGTGGCCCAGGCCGGGCGGCTGGGGGCGGTGACCATCGCCACCAACATGGCCGGCCGGGGCACGGACATCATGCTGGGCGGCAACCCCGAGTTTCTGGCCAGGGAAGAACTGCGGCGTCGAGGGTACGACCCGGCCCAGGCCGATCCCCAGCTCTACCGGGAAGTGCTGGAGGAGATGAAGCGCCGCTGCGCCGAGGAGCACGACCGGGTGGTGGAGCTGGGCGGGCTCTTCATCATCGGTACCGAGCGGCACGAGGCCCGGCGCATTGACAACCAGTTGCGCGGCCGGTCCGGTCGGCAGGGAGACCCGGGAGCCACCCGCTTTTACGTTTCCCTGGAAGACGACCTGCTGCGGCTTTTCGGCTCGGATTCCCTGGCCGGGCTCATGGACCGGCTGGGCATGGACGACAGTACGCCCATAGATCATCCCCTGGTAACCCGCTCGCTGGAGATGGCTCAGAAAAGAGTGGAGGCCCGCAACTTCGACCTCCGCAAGCACCTCTTGGAATACGACGACGTAATGAACCAGCAGCGGCAGATCATTTACGCCCAGCGGCGGCAGGTTCTGATGGGGGAGGATGTGAAAGAGCACCTCCTCAAGATGATCGATACCCTGGTGGACTCCACCGTGGACCGATACGCCGGTGAGAGCTCCTACCCGGAGGAGTGGGACCTGCGGGGCCTGCTGGACTACGCCCGGCAGGTGTTCCTGCCCGACCACCAACTCACTCCCGAAAAGCTGGCGGCCATGGAAAAGGAAGAGGTGCGGCGCTTCCTGAAGGAGACGGCCTTCCGGCTCTACGAGGAACGGGAGAAAGAGTTGGGTTCGGAGAACATGCGCCGGCTGGAGCGGCTGGTGCTGCTCCACGTGGTGGACCAGAAATGGATGGACCACCTGGCCGCCATGGACGACCTGCGCCAGGGGATCGGGCTTCGGGCCTACGGCCAGCGGGACCCGCTCATCGAGTACAAGTTCGAGGCCTACCAGATGTTCAACGACATGGTGGCCGCCATTCAGGAAGATACGGTGCGATACCTCTTCCGCCTGCGCCTGGCCGAGCCGCAGCCGGCCCCGACCCGGGTGCGGCAGGTCACCGAAGGCCGGCCGTCGCCGGACGGCCAGGACAGGAAGGCCGAGCCGGCGCCGCAACAGCCGGTGCGCAGGGGGCCCAAGGTGGGCCGCAACGATCCTTGCCCCTGCGGGAGCGGGAAGAAATACAAGAAGTGCTGCGGCCGGGTGGCCTGAGGCGAGGGAGCGGCCGCCGGCGCATGCCCATTCTGCCCTAGGCGGTTCCGGGTACTCCCCGTTCGTACCGGTCACCTCGCCGACCGAGCTAAGGCTCGGGCGTCGCGCTCCGGCAGGCACCCGGCGCAGGCGCCGTCCGTGGCGCCGCGCCGCTACGGCCATCCGTGGCCTCCGGCCTGCCTCCGCGCTCGCCCTCGCCAAGTTCGGTTTCCGGCGAGGTTCCAAGGTACTCAGGGGAGACCCGGAACCGCCCGCCAAGCGAGAAGTGGGGGTTCCTGCCCGTACCGGGAGCCCGGCGGGTCGATATTTTGGAGGTGAAGCCAAGCCGTGCTTGCCGACTACAAACCGCGGCTGGAGATATTGAGATCCCGGCTGGAAGAATTGAGGGTTTCTCTTTGACCTGGCCGGCAAAGAGGAAACCATAAGGGAACTGGAGGCCCGCCTCTCGCGGCCGGAAGTATGGGAGGACGCCCGCCGGGCGGCGGAAATCGGCCGGAAGCTGGCGGAGCTGCGGGAGGAGCGGGAGAGGTTCACCGCCCTGGAACGTAAGGTGGAAGAGCTCTATCAGTTCTGGGAACTGGCGGTCGAAGAGGGCGAAGAGAGCCTGGCCGAGGAAGTAGCCGCGGCCCTGGCCGCTGCGGAGAGACGTCTGGACGCGGCGGAGATAGAGGTGCTGCTCGGCGAGCCCTACGACCACCACCCCGCTTACCTTTCCCTGCACGCCGGCGCCGGCGGCACGGAAGCCCAGGACTGGGCGGCCATGCTGTTGCGCATGTACACGCGCTGGGCGGAGGAGAAGGGCTACCAGGTAGAACTGGTAGACTCTCTGGAGGGGGAGGAGGCGGGGATCAAGAGCGCCACCCTGCGTATCGTCGGGCCCTATGCCTACGGGTACCTCAAGGCCGAGAGCGGGGTGCACCGTCTGGTGCGCATTTCTCCCTTCGATGCCGCCCGGCGGCGGCATACTTCCTTTGCCTCGGTGGAGGTGCTGCCCGAACTCGAGCCCGAAGAGGAGATAAGCATTGACCCCGAGGATCTGCGCATCGATACCTTCCGGGCCAGCGGCCACGGCGGCCAGCACGTGAACAAGACCGAGTCCGCGGTGCGCATCACCCACCTGCCTACGGGAATAGTAGTGCAGTGCCAGAACGAGCGCTCCCAGCACGCCAACCGCCTTACCGCCATGAAGCTTCTCCAGGCCAAACTGTTCGAGCTCAAGCGGCGCCAGGAAGAAGAACGGCTGGCCGCCCTGAAGGGGGAGCAGAGGGAAATCGCCTGGGGCAGCCAGATTCGTTCTTATATATTCCAGCCTTACCAGCTGGTGAAGGACCACCGTACGGGTGCAGAGGTGGGCAACGTGGAAGCGGTAATGGACGGCGACCTGGATCCTTTCATCTTCGCCTACCTCCGCCGGAAGGCCCAGAAGGGGGCAGAAGCCTCCGTCCGGGCTGCGCCCTAAGCAAGAGGAAAGGAGAAGGCGAGCTTGCCCGGGCCGTTGCGCCGGCGTCACTGGCGGCGGCTGCGCCAGATCGTCAACGTGGCCGCCGCGCAGGGGTTCGGCTACATAGTGGAACAGCTGGGCCTGGCCGGATTTCTCTCCCGCTCCTTACGACCGGGTTTGCCGGCAGCGGAAAGGCCCCGTCTCTCCCGGGGAGAGCGCCTCGCGCGCGCCCTGGAAGAGCTGGGGCCGACTTTTATCAAACTCGGTCAGGTGTTGAGCACCCGGCCCGACCTGCTTCCGGCCGACGTGGTGGCCGAGCTGGAGAAGCTTCAGGACCGGGTGCCGCCCTTTTCGGCGGAGGAAGTCCGGGAGGCGGTGGCCCGCGAGTTGGGAGTGCCGCTGGAGGAGGCCTTTGCCGAGTTTGACCTCACACCCCTGGCCGCCGCCTCTATTGCCCAGGTGCACCGGGCCCGGCTGGCCACGGGGGAGGAGGTGGCGGTCAAGGTCCAGCGGCCGCATCTGGAGGAGACGGTAGAGGCCGACCTGGAGATCCTGTTCGCCGTGGCCCGCCTGGCCGACCTGCACCCGGTCTGGGGGCGGATGTACGACTTCACCGCCCTGGCCGAAGAGTTTGCCCTCACCCTGCGCCAGGAGATGGATTTTCTGGCCGAGGGCCGCAACGCCGACCGTCTGCGCCAGAACTCGGCCGGCATGTCGGGGGTACTCATTCCCCGCATCTATTGGGAGCACACCACCCGGCGGCTGCTCACCATGGAGTTCGTGGCCGGCGTAAAGCTCAACGAGCCCGAACGCCTGGCGGCAGAGAAGGTGGACCGCCGGGCCGTGGCCCGCCTCCTCATTGAGACGGTGCTCAAGCAGGTCTTCGTGGACGGCTTCTTTCACGCCGATTTGCACCCGGGCAACCTGGCGGTACTTCCCGGACCGGCTCTGGCCTTCATGGACTTCGGGGTAGTGGGTACTCTTACCCCGGAGCGGCGGTCCCAGTGTCTGGAGATCGTACGGGGCCTGGTGGAAGGAGAGACGGAGCGGCTGGCGCGGGCCCTGGTGGCCCTGGGCATCGCCTCCCGGGACACGGACCGGGAAAGCCTCAAGCGCGATCTGGAGCGGATCCTGGAGAAGTACTACCGCCTGCCCTTCGGTCAGCTGCACCTGGGCCGCCTGCTGGAGGAATTGGTGGAAGTAGCCTTTCGCCGCCGGCTGCGGCTCCCCCGGGAGTTAGCCCTGATGATCAAGACCCTCATTACTCTGGAGGCCGTGGCCCGAAACCTTGACCCGGACCTGGACCTGGCCGAGGTGGCGGGCACCTTCCGGCGCCGGTACCTGCGTCACCGGCTCGAGCCGTCGGCCCTTCAGGCGGGCCTGCGGCGGGCCTGGCGGGAGGCCGCCGATCTGGCGCTAGGTCTGCCTCGTAACCTAAACCAACTCGTAGACAAACTGGCCAACGACGGGGTCAGCCTGGAGTTGCGGCACCGCGAGCTGCCCGAATTCCGGGCCCACCTGGACCAGATAGCCAACCGCCTTTGCTTTGCCATTCTGCTCTTATCCTTTAGCCTGTTGATGACCGGGCTCACGGTCAGCTCCGCCCTGGTCGGGGGCGGGGGAGAGCTTTTCTTCTGGCGGCTGCCGGTGTTGGAAATCGGTTTCGGCGTGGCCACGCTGATGTTCCTGGGAATGCTGTGGTGGATACTGCGTAGCGGCCGCTTTTAGGAGCGGAAAAGGGTAGCGGGCCATGAGCAAGTTCACGAGGGGGCTGGCAGACTACTTCCTGCTCAGCGGCGGGGCGGCGGTGGTGGCGTTGGGCATTGCCGCCTTTCAGGTGCCGCACCGGATCGCCGCCGGGGGCCTGAGCGGCCTGGCCACGGTGCTGCACTACACCCTGGGCCTGCCGGTCGGCCTCACCCTATTGGGTCTGAACGTCCCCCTTTTCGTCCTGGCGGTAAGGGTGAGGGGGTGGAGCTTTACCTTCCGCAGCCTTTACGGCACCGTAATCCTTTCGGTGCTGGTCGATACCTTCCTGGCCCTGATTCCCAGCCCCACGGCGGACTCGCTTCTGGCTACCCTGTACGGCGGCGCCCTGGTGGGGTTCGGGTTGAGCCTGGTCTTTCGGGCCGGCGGCACCACCGGGGGCACGGACATGGCCGCCCAGATACTGCGCGCCTTTTTTCCCGGCAGCACCGGCCGGGCCCTGGTATTGATAGACGGCACGGTGATTGTGCTGGCGGCCTGGGTCTTCGGGCTGGAGCTGGCCCTTTACGGCTTGATTTCCGTGTTCTTGAGCGGGGTGGTGATCGATGCCGTGCAGGAAGGCGGGCTTTACGCCCGGGCGGCGTTCATCATCAGCGAACGCGCCGAGGAGCTCGGCCCGGCCATCCTTACCCGGCTCAATCGCGGCGCCACCCTGTTTGAGGCTCGAGGCCTTTATACCGGGGCGAAGCGCCCCGTGATCCTGTGCGTGGTTTCGCGTTCCGAGGTGGCCAGGCTCAAGGCCCTGGTGGCGGAGCTGGACCCCCGGGCCTTTGTGGTGGTGGCGGGAGTGCACGAGGTATTGGGCGAAGGCTTTAAGGCCATGGAAAGAAGGGAGGGCACATATTGGAGCAAGTAGTCGGAGAAGAAATGTATCAGAAGGCACGACGGCTGCGCGGGCTGGCCATCAAGATGATCGGTACTGCCGGTTCGGGGCACCCGGGCGGATCCCTCTCGGCGGCGGAGATAGTGGCCGTGCTCTACTTTCACGAGCTGCGCCTGGATCCCGCGCGGCCGGACTGGCCGGACCGGGACCGGTTCATTCTGTCCAAGGGGCACGCCGCGCCGTTACTGTATGCGGCGCTGGCGGAGCGCGGTTTCTTTCCGGCAGACGAACTGTTTACCCTGCGGCGTCTGGGCAGCCGGCTGCAGGGCCATCCCGACTGCCGCCGCCTGCCGGGAGTGGAGATGTCGACCGGATCCCTGGGTCAGGGGCTTTCCGTGGGCAACGGCCTGGCCCTGGCGGCCAAGCTCGACGGCCGTTCCTACCGAGTTTACGTCCTCCTGGGCGACGGCGAGATACAGGAGGGGATGGTGTGGGAGGCCAGCATGGCGGCGGCCCACTACGGGCTGGACAACCTGGTGGCCATAGTGGACCATAACCGCCTGCAGATCGACGGACCGGTGGCCGAGGTGATGTCGCCCGAGCCGCTGGTCGAAAAATGGCAGGCCTTCGGCTGGGAAGTGGTGCGGGTCGACGGCCACCGGGTAGAGGAGATCGCCGGAGCGCTGGAGCATGCCCGGCGGGTCAAGGGCCGCCCCACCATGATCATCGCCGATACGGTCAAGGGTAAGGGCGTATCTTTTATGGAAAACCGGGTGGAATGGCACGGAGTAGCTCCCAAGGGGGAAGAATTGACCCGGGCCTTGGCCGAACTGGGAGTGGAATAGGAGGAACCGAGGTGCCGGTAAGGCGCCGGCGGGGGCAGGGGTCCGGGCGCGGGGGAGGAGAGTATGGAGCCGCATTTTCGGGTGTGGATCGAAGAGGCCGGAGAGCCGGTGTTCGGCGACGGGCTGTTCCAGCTCCTGCTGGGCATAGACCGGCTGGGCTCCATCAACCAGGCGGCACGGGCCTTGGGCATGTCCTACCGCCAGGCCTGGGGTCACCTGCGCAAGGCCGAGCAGCGGCTGGGGGTAAGGCTCCTGGAGCGCCAGGTGGGCGGTGAGGCCGGCGGCGGAGCGCGGCTCACCTCTGCCGGTCGGGACTGGGTGGAGCGGTACCGCCGCTTCCAGTCGGAAGTGGACCGGGCGGTAAACCGGGCCTTCCGGGACTGCTTTGGCCCCGGCTAGCCGGCCCGCGACGTTGGGTTGCTCCGTTTCGGCCCGCCGAGGGCCGGCGGCCGCAGCGGGTTCCGTGGGTTACGGCCTGGAGTCGCCGCTGGGCTTCCTCCAGGAGCGCGACCAGGCGCTCTATCTCGGGCGAGTGAGGGAAGGCCTCTTCTACCAGGGTTTGACGGAAGGAAAGCACTCTTTCCAGCCTCTCCGCACCGGTTGGGCTCAGGCCCAGATTCACGACCCGGCGATCTTCGCAATCCCGCCGGCGTTCCACCAGACCTTCGGCCTCCAGCCCGTCAACCAGGGCGGTTACGCTGCCTGGGCTGATAAGGAGCTTTTCCTGCAGTTCGCCCATGGTCAGGGTGCGGTGCGCGGCCAGATGCAGCAATACCCAGAAGCGGGGCAGGGTTAGCCCCTCCTCGCGCAGGTAGTGCCGGCTGAGGAAGTTCATCAGGTAGTTGATTCCCCGCAGGGTTGCCTCCAGGCGGGCAAGGGTATCGGCGCGGTCAGAGCTGTCCATCTGCCTCCTGCCCTCCTCATGCGAGCCGGTGAAGTTGCGTGCCTCCCAGAACGGTGAGCAGCAGGGCAAAGGCGACCAGGAAGGTGAGGTCTCTGCCCACGTTGGCAGGCAGGCCCAGAAGAAAGGCGCGCAGGCTCTCCACAATGTAGCTCATGGGGTTGACCAGGGCCACCGTTCGCAGCCAGGGGGGCATCAACTCCAGGGGATACAGGGCGTTGGAAGCAAAGAACAGGGGCATGGTGATCACCTGCCCGATGCCCATAAAGCGTTCGCGCGTGCGCATCCAGCAGGCCAGGAGAAGGGAGAGACCGGAAAAGACGCAGGCGCCGGCGGTGATGGTGACCCAGGCCCCCAACAGGGCCCCTATATGCCAGCGAAAGCTTGCCCCCAACAGGGCGGCAATCAGGATGATGATCCCTGCCTGGATCAGGGCCCGGAGGCTGGCCGAGAGCGCCTTGCCCAGCACGAAGGCGCTTCGGGGAATAGGCGCCACCATCAGTTTCTGAAAGGTCCCGGAATCCCTTTCCCACAGTACGGAGACACCGAAGAAGATGGAGATGAATACCACCGACTGGCTGAGGATGCCGGGCGTGAGGTACTCCAGGTAGGAGACGTTGCCGGGGGCAAGCCCGCGGAGCTGCCCGAAAACCTGGCCGAATACCGCCAGCCACAGCAGGGGCTGCAAGGCCCGGGTCGCCACCTCCACCGGGTCGTGCCGCAGTCTGCGGGCCTCCATCTCGGCCACTGCCAGGGTGCCGGCAGTGAATTCTTCCACCCTAGCCCAGGCGGCGGAAAAGACGGCGCGTGCGGCGCACGTCAAGGTAGCTCCCCCCTCCGGCCTCGATCATGCTTTCTCCCGTAAAACGTACGAATGCCTCCTCCAGGCCGGCATTGACCGCTCCGGCCTTGCGTTTAAGCTCTTCTACCGAGCCCACCGCCTGCACTCGCCCCAGGTGCATAATGGCCAGCCGGTCGCAGAGGGCTTCCGCCTCCTCCAGGTAGTGGGTGGTAAGGACTATGCTCAGGCCCTCCTCGGTCTGAAGTTCCTTCAGGTGCTCCCAGAACGTCCGCCGCGCCACCGGGTCCAGGCCGGCGGTGGGTTCGTCCAGGAACAGAAGCCGCGGCCGGTGCACCAGAGCCAGGGCCAATTCCAGACGGCGGATCATGCCGCCGGAGAAAGTCCGGACCAGTGAGTGTGCCCGGTCGGCAAGCTGGACCAGTTCGAGCAGCGCGGTAATGCGGCGCTGCCGCTGTTCCCGGGGGACGCGGTAAAGTTTGGCGAATACCAGCAGGTTTTCGTAAGCCGTGAGCGAGCCGTCAACGGAAAGGCCCTGCGGCACGCAGCCGATTGCGCCCCGGATGGCAGCCGCCTGCCGCAACAGGTCGTAACCCGCCACCCGTGCCGACCCGGCGCTGGGGATGAGGAGGGTGGTGAGCAGCCGGATGGTGGTGGTCTTGCCGGCGCCGTTGGGACCGACGAGGCCGAACATCTCGCCGCTTTCGATCTCCAGGGAAAGCCCGTCTACGGCCCGTCGGCCGGCAAAATCCTTGGTAAGCCCCGCGGTCACTACTATGGGCGCCATGGACCGGTACTCCTTCCTCGCGAGAATGCATCGGTTCCCAAACATTTCTATATCCAAAGTATATCGCCGGATTCTCCGCCGCGTCAAGCCTTTACCGTCCACGGTTATATTACCCGGGCAGTCCCGGTTCACCGGCTACCCCGAATCCCGTCACCGAGCTCGGCTGCTTTTTGTTACCCCCTATTCCACCGGAAGCACCAGCCAGAGCACGGCGGTCAGAGCGCAGGTCAGGCTGATGGTCATGGCCAGGAGGTCCCAGGAGCCGGTGGTGCCGAGCAGGAGGCCGCTGAGGCTGGGTCCCAGTATGAGGCCTCCGTTTTGGGCGGTCAGCGTCAGCCCGAGGCCGAGGGCTACCTCCCGCCTTCTGCGGGCCAGGTGGGAAACGGCGGCGAATACCGCGGTAGGTACCATACTGCCGATGAATCCCACCAGGGTCTGGGCTACGGGCACCACCACGCCGGTAAGGTTGAATATCAGGAGGTAGAGCAGCGCCTGGATGACGCAGCTGGTAATGCAGATGCGCCGGAGGGAGCGGTAGCGGTCGTAAAGGTGACCCGCGACCAGACAGCCGCCTACGGCTCCGACGGAGGCCAGGCTCCCGATAAAGGTGGCCGTGGCCAGGGGCATCGAGCGTACCTGAACCAGGAAGGTGGGGAACCAGGTGGTGACGGAGAGCATGGTAGAGGCGTAGAGGGCGAAGATGCCGGTGATGCAAAGCAGGCGGGGGTTGAGCCTCCGGGATTCGTCCGGGAGGGATTCCCCGCCCGGAGACGAGGCCGGCGCCGGGTTATTCTCCGCAGCGGGCCGGTTGGGAACCAGGAGCCACACTGCTCCCAGGGCGGCCAAAGAAAGAAGAAGGCAAAAACCCCAGACCCCGGCTAAAGAAAACGCTTCCAGCAGGCTGGGGGCGAGGTTAAAGACCAGAATTGTGCCTGCCGGCACCCAGGCGGACCAGATGCCCATGGCCAGACCGCGCCTGCCCGGCGGAGCGCTGGCGCTGACGATCGCCGGGGCGGCCACCGCCACCAGGGCGAACCCGACCCCGCCCACCACCCGTCCGGCAGTTATTACGCCGGCGGTGAAACGTAGCAAGGGAACGAAATTGCCCGCCACCAGGGCGGCGAGCCCGACCAGCGTCAGTTTCTTGAGACTGCTCCGGCCGACCACTACTCCCGCCGGCACCCCCAACAGGAGCCCGGTTAGACCGAAGCAGGACATCAGCAGCCCCATCAGGGTGGGATCGAGTTGGAGGGTGGACTGGACCACCGTGGCCACCGGGGGAAGCTGGTTCTGGCTGGCGGCGGCGGAGACTCCGGCGGCAAAGGCCGCCGTGACGGTTGTCCAGGCTCGCAGTGAGGCCCGGGGCCCTTCCCGGGGAAGGCAGCAGGGTTCGGATTCGTTCAAGTGACCACCCCCATGTCGGTTGGCCGCGGCCGCGGTTTCCGGTTTCGCCGCTAGCTTCCCGGACAAGGAGGCCCGGGTTCCGGCCGACAGAATTTGGCTAAGAAGGTTCGGCGGACCCGGGGTGGATTCCTTCTTTACTTAACTAGGCTTTGAACTGCATTCCCACCGGCGGGTTAGGGGAAACGTTCCGGGCTCAACCGCCCTTGGGCTCCAGCACCCGAAGGGCCGAGGCACTCTGCCTCCCCCTGTCCCACCTAATTCGGCCATCCATCAGGGGGGGTAGGCCCAAGACTTTTGCCTCCGCGGGGAATCTTGCGCTTGCCGTCACCTGGGCTCTCTCCACGTACAGGGCTTCGCCAACCTCGCCCAGCAGTGGTTCCGTCCCCGGTCCCATATTGGCCAGCAGGTTGATCAATCCGGGACCGTCGACTATGCGGATGGTCACTACCGCAGCCACCTGGGGGTACTGGAACAGGGGTAGGGGCAGGAGGCTGGTGCCGGGACCGTAAACGATTACCCTTGAGTTCCTGCAGGCAGACAGCAACTCGTCAAGGGCCTGACCGGCCAGGGCGCACCCGCTGATCAATACCGTCTCACAACTGGCCAGGAGGGCCTGGGCCCTGGACGTGGGAACCAGGCGGAAGCCGGTAGGACCCTCGCTTATGCCCTGCTGGCTGACCACATGGGTGCGGAAGAACCGGGGTTCTGCTTCGGTGACCACCAGTTGTCCCGCCACCCGGGCCACCTGCCACACAGCGCCGCCGAACCCGACCATGCCTATTCTGGCACCGGCACTCAGGTCGTGGTCCAGAACCCGGCGGAAATCGGCGCGCTCTACGCGTAGCTCATTGGCCTGCAGGTAGTCCGGTTCCAGGTAGGATTGGGATAGGGCGCTCAGGGCGGCCACGCCGGCGGAAACCAGCAGGCGACCGTGGGCCAGGGACTGTGAGGCCAGGTCTAAGGCGGGCCGTCCGACCATTCTCCACAGAAAATCCAGGTCTTCTCCGCTGGGCGTGGTCCCGCGGAGAAGGTTTTGTGCCAGTCCGGCACGGCCGTTATCCAGGAGTACACCGGTGAAACCCCCACTCACCACGATCTCGCTAACCCGGGCTTCGGCCTCGGGTCGAGACTGAAAGAAGCTGATCAATTCCTGAGCGATCATGACCCTGCACTACTCCTTCCTGTGGGTTTTCCCTTGACGGGCTGCCATGGCGAGATCCGTCCATTGGGCCCTGGCGCATCACCTCTACGGACTGATCTGGGCTCGACTGGCGGAGTAGGGAGCAGGAACCGGCGGCCCCACCCCTGGCAGCCGTTGGTGTACATACCGCCGGTCCCCACGAAGAGAAGCGAACACCTCTGAACCGCAAGTAGGGACTCTCGCGACCAACCCGGGCGGCGGCCGCTGCGACCTCCCGGGAGGGCCGGTGGGGAGAGCTGGCCTTCTCCTCCGGGACCGGCTGTCTCCGGGGCCGCGCTTTGGCGCTTCCCTGTCTCCCTTCCCGCGCTGGCGATCGCAGGCCGGGGATATGGTCTTGGCCGCTTGCCCTATTTTATAGAGGTGTTGCGTTATGCTAGATTAAGCATATCGCCTCTCACCAAAACTGTCAAACCGTACTTATTGCTCCTGGACCCTTACAGGCGGCCCGTATGACCCATGAGGTCAGGCGGAGGGCGTAATGCTTTCGCTGGCGCCTGTTTCCGCGTTACCGCATGCAGTTACGCCACTCGGGGAGTCGGCGGGGGTTATGGTTCCCGCCGGTTCGAGTCTCCGAATGTACAGGCTTTCGCTCGCCTCTGCCAGCAGCCGCTCCACGCCCGGGCCCGCGTTGGCCAGCAAGTTCATCAGTTTGGTGCCGTCCAGGACGCGGATGGTGGTGATAGCCGCCACCTGGGGGTGCCGGAAGAAGGGCAGGGGCAGGAGGCTGGCGCTGGGGCCGTAGATGACCACGCGGGAATTCCTGCAAGTGGCGAGCAATTCGTCAATGGTGCGGCTCACCAGGGCGCAGCCGGTGATCAGTACCGTGTCGCAGCCCGCCAAGAGGTATGGGCTCTCGGCCGCGGGAGCCAGCCGAAACCGGGTCGGCCCCTCCACTACCCCCTCCCGGCTGATGATCCGGGAGCGAAAGAGCTCGGGCTCAAGTTCGGTCACCACCAGTTGCCCCGCAAGACCGGCCATCCGCCATGCCCCTCCCCCGAAGCCGACCATGCCTACGCGGGACCCGGGGGTGATACCGTGATCAGGGAATCGGCCGGTATCGACTCGGTCCACCTTAAGGTTGTGGGGCCCCAGAAAGGACTGGTCCAGATAGGGTTGGGAGAGGGCGCTTAAGGCCGCCACCCCGGCGGAAAGCGCGAGACGCCCGTACCCCAGGGACCGGGAGGCCAGATCCAGGGCGGGGCGCCCGATCACCTCCTGCAGGAAGTCCAGGTCGGCCTGCGCCGGCCGGCCGGCGCTGCGGATGTTCATGGCCATCCCGGCCTGGCCGTTTTCCAGGAGCACCCCGGTAAAGCCGGTATTGACCACAATCTGGCTTACCCGGGTGGCGGCCTCGGGCCGGGCCGCAAAGAAGTCTATCAGTTCCTGCATAATCACGGCTATCCTTCCTCCTTCCTCTTGATTCGGGGCGCGTCTTTGCCAGACTGGTTGACGTCGGCGCCGGTATTTCCCGGGGGAAAAAGGCCGGGATCGTCTAACGCCGGCACGCAGAAGCGGTGGTGGAGCATCCCGTAGACCTTAACCGGCATGCGGTAGGTCCGGCTGAGATTCTCGTCGGTGAGCACTTCCCCGGGCCGCCCGGCGGCAATGAACCCGCCGTAACCCATCAGGGCCACCCGGTCGGCGAGGGCAAACACGTCGTTGGGAGAATGGGAGGTCATGATGATGGTCAGCCTCTGTGCGGTGGCCAGCTTCCTGATCATGCTCAGCACCAGGGTTTGGTTCCGGAAATCGAGGTGAGAAGTAGGCTCGTCCAGTAGAAGCACCCTGGGTTGCTGGGCCAGGACCCTGGCGATAAGCACCATCTGTTTTTCCCCGCCGCTGATCCCGGTGTAGCGCCTATCCCTGAGGTGGCTCATGCCCACGCGTTCCAGCGCCGCTTCGGCCAGCAGGACGTCCTGCGCCGAAGGCGAGGAGAAAACGTTCAAGTAGGGGGCGCGGCCCATGAGCACGATCTGCAGCACCGTATAGGGGAAGGCAGAGCCGTGCTCCTGAGGAATGTACCCGATGAGGGTGGCCACCTCTTTGCGCCGCATTCTTTCCAGGCTGCGGCCGTCGATCAGCACCTCGCCGCGGCGCAGCCTTTCCATCCCGGCAATGCACCTGAGCAGGGTGGTCTTGCCGCAGCCGTTGGGCCCCAGGAGGCAGAACACCTCCCCTGGCTCAACGGTCAGGTTGAGCCCCTCAAAGACCGCCTTGCGGCCGTCGTAAGAGAAGGCCGCGTCCCTTACCTCCAGTGTCAAGACCAACCACTCCCTCGACGGAGCAGGTAGGCGAAGAAGGGCGCCCCCACCAGGGCGGTGAAGATGCCCAGGGGGACCTCCGCCGTGGTCACCGAGCGGGCCAGGTTGTCCATGAGCAAGAGATAGGCTCCGCCCAGGGAGGCGCTGGCCGGCAGCAGCAGCTTGTGATCCGGGCCCACCAGCATGCGGCCGATGTGGGGGATCACCAGGCCCACCCAGCCGATGACCCCGGCTACGGAAACCGCCGCCGAGGTGGCCAGGGTGCAGAAGCATATTATCACCAGCCGGTGCCTCTCCACATCCATGCCCAGGGCTTTGGCGTCCTCGTCGCCCATGGAGAGCACGTTGACCCGCCAGCGCACCAGGAGAAGGGCGATGACCGCGCCGATCATCAGCGGGCCGGCAAAGCCCAGGTCGCCCGGCGAGGCTTTGGCCAGGCTGCCCATGAGCCAGAAGACGATGGCGGGCATCTTTTCCAGGGGGTCGGCGGTGTATTTCAGGAAGGAGACCAGGGCAGAAAAGAAAGCCCCCACGATTACGCCGGCCAGCACCAGGGTGAGGGTGGGCGTGGTGCGATAGAAGCGGCTGAGGCCATAGGTGAGCCCTACCGAAAGCAATCCGGAGGCGAAGGCGGCGGTCTGCACCACGGAAATGGGAGCGCCCAGGAGTATGGCCAGGGCGGCGCCGAAGGCCGCCCCGTTGGTCACTCCCAGGATGTCGGGCGACACCAGGGGATTGCGAAAGATGCCCTGAAAACAGGCGCCGGATACGGAAAGGCTGGCCCCTATCAGGATACCCATGATCACCCTGGGCAACCTGACCTGGAGAATGGCCACCCTTAAGGCTTCGGGAAAGCTTAGCCGATCCAGGTTCAAGGCCTCGGCCGCCAGCAGTCGGACGACTTCCTCCGGCCTCGCCGGGTAGCGACCCACGAAGAGCGAAAGAACCAAGGCCAAAACCGGGATAACCACCAGGGCCACCTGGACCGGGCGGGAGAGCCCCCAGCCGACCGTGGTCTTTTGAGCTGAAGCCAAGCCTTTGTCCACCGCCTCTGCCCCCTTTGCCACGGCTAGGTCGTTTGCCCGGTCACCCGCCGGCTCTTAAGGATTGCCTGTGGGCCGGGCCGTCGACGGACCCTGCTCTGTGGGACTGCCGGCGAAGACTTGGGATTACCTGCCAGCGGCCGGGCCGGCGTTGGCGGACCCTGCCCCGCCGCCCTTACCCGCGTTGGGCTGGCCGCTCTGGCCGCCCGCCGGGGTATCCACCGGATGGAGAATGCCGGCTACGTCGGCATCGCTAAGGGCAAAGCCGTAGATTTCCCGGTAGTAGCGCTTGATTTCGTTTTCGATGCTTACTCCCGCGAAACGGTCCGGATAGGCGTTAATCGCCAGCCAGAGGGGCAGAAGCGCGGCGGACTCGGCCGAATTACGGTGCCACAAGAACCCCCCTACCGGGATGCGGAGGACTCTTCCCTCCTTTACCGCCCGCAGGCCGCTCCAGGTGGGGTCGCGAGCCAGATCGGCGGCATTACCGTAGTCTACCACGATAAGGTCCGGATCCCAGCTCAGCACCTGCTCGAGCGATACCTCGGCCAGGCCGCCTTCCCTGCCGCCCAGCGTGGACAGCTCCTGGGCGGCGTTGCGGCAGCCGGCAGCCTCGATCAGGTACTGCATGTAAGTGTCACCGCCGTAGGTGGTCAGATGGTCGGGGTTAAAGCCCATGTAGACCTTGACCCGCTTGTCCGCCGGAAGCTCGGCGGTGCGCGACTTAATCTCCCGGAGCATACCGTCGAGGAACCGGCAGTAATACTCCGCCCGGGCCGGCTGGCCGAAAATCTCCCCGAAGAGGCGCACGGTAGCCTTGTGGTTCTCAAAAACTTGTTCCGGCGCGTTCGTGGTGCTGATGCGCACCGTAGGCAGGTCGGTATTCTTCTCTACCAGATCCATGTCCACCTCGGAGCCGATGCAGAACTGGGGGTCGGCGGCTAGCAGGGCTTCGATGTTGATGTCTGCCGCCGTGCGCCGGGGCGCAGGTATCTGGGCCTGGCGGGGGTAGAACTTCTCGAAAAGCTTGAA
This sequence comes from Clostridia bacterium, assembly GCA_024653205.1. Taxonomy (NCBI): domain Bacteria; kingdom Bacillati; phylum Bacillota; class Clostridia; species Clostridia bacterium. Next base: position 83,681 of record JANLFO010000009.1, read on the forward strand.
CCGGCTCTGGGAAGCCGTCATGGCACACAACTTGTCCTGAGCGCCCACCGCGTACATTAGCTGAACCAGGGGAGAGGTAAGCACGGCCACCCGCTGGAGGTTCTCCGGGGTGGGTATTTCCACCGACCGACCGGTCATGTCCACAATGGTCCGGGTGCCGGCCTTCGCGGCGGGGGCAGAGGGAGCCTGTCCGCTCGGCTGGCCGCACCCCTGGACGGCCAAGGCCAGGATCACGGTCAGGATCAATCCCAGCAGCAGGTGCTTGCTTTTGGGCCGACGCATGGGAAAAGTACCTCCTATCTCAACAATTTGGCGTCCAACTCCCCAGACTCCCGCGCTCAGAGAATCCCGGGTCTTTACTGGGGGAATTTTAGGGCTTTCTTGTTATTGCCGGTCCTCTTGACGGTACTCGCCCAGAACTTTGGCTGGGTCGGCGGCGGGATTGAAGCCGGCGGCTTTGAGGTCATACCTTGCCGGCCCGCTTTTCCTTTAGGGCGCGCCAGAGCTTTTCATAGGTAATGGGCAGGGTTCTCACCCGCACCCCCGTGGCGTCGTATATGGCGTTGGCTACGCAGCCCAAGGTAGGGGTAGTGGCTCCCTCCCCTACTTCCTTGACCCCCCACGGCGCATTGGGATCCGAGCTTTCCACTAGTTCCGAAGTGACCGGAGGCATATCCAAGGCCGTGGGCAACCTGTATTCGGCAAGATTGCCGTTCAGGAGCCTGCCTTTCTCGTCAAAGAGCACCTCTTCCCAGATGGTTTCTCCAAGACCCATGGAGAAGGCACCGTGAACCTGCCCGTGCAGGAGAGCGGGGTTAACCACAAAACCGGAGTCGTGGACGTCCCAGGCTTCGACCACCTTGATTTCGCCGGTTTCCTCGTCTACCTCTACCTCGGCCACCTGCACTGCAGCACTGTAGGCCGGGGAGGTGCCCACGGTGGCGCCTTTTTGCGTCCCCCCTAGCTTCGGCGGCCGATAAGAGCCGCGCCCTACAAGCTGGCCGTGCTGCACAAAGTAGGCTCGCGCTATCTCGGCGAAGGGCTTGGTTACGGAAGGATCCGCCTTCTTGAATACCACGCCCTCGCGGCAATCTAATTCCTCCGGTGAAACGCCTAGCATACCGGCGGCGGTCTCCAGAATTTTCCTCTTAATTTCTTCCCCGGCCCGCTTTACCGCCCACCCCGCCATGAGGGTCTGTCGGCTGGCATAGGCTCCGAAATCGTGCGTGGCGAGGTCCGTGTCGGCAGCCACAATCTTTATGTCTTCGAAACGGTAACCCATGGCTTCCGCGGCCATCTGGCAGAGTACCGTGTCGCTGCCCTGGCCGATATCCACCGCCCCGGTATAAACCGTAGCCGCAGTGCCGTCATCGTGAACTTTGATCATGGCCACCGCGTGGGGCAGGTTGGTCCGGTATATAGGGTAACCGGCGCCGGAAACAAAGCCGCCCACGCCCACGCCGATCCCCCGGCCTTTGGGCAGCTTGCCCTTTTTATCCTTCCAACCCGAAATATCCCTGGCTTTTTCCAGGGCTTCCTTTAGGGCGTAAGAGTCCACCTTTAGGCCGTTGAGCGTCACTGTACCGGGACGGCGGGCGTTGACCAGACGTATCTCTATAGGATCCATGCCTAAATCTTCGGCAATGTGGGTTAGATGGCTTTCGAAGGCAAATCGAGGTTGTGGCTGTCCGTGGCCCCGCTGAGCGCCACAGGGGGGAAGGTTAGTAACCACCCGTACGCAATCGAACTTATAGTTGTCAAACTCGTAGTACACGGGCAGCAGGGCACCGGCGTAGTACGCGCTGGCTATTCCCAGGCCGGTGTATGCCCCGCCGTCAATGACCAAGTTGGCGTGTACGCCCAAAATCTTGCCTTCCTCAGTTACGCCGGTGGTATATTCCATAAACATTTTGTGGCGGCCGCGGTTATTGTAAAACATCTCGTGCCGATCGAAGAACATCTTAACCGGCCGGCCCGTAATTTTGGCGAGAGCCACGGCGGCAAAATCCAGGCCGGTCGGGTCAAGCTTGCCCCCAAAACCGCCTCCCACATAGGTCTTGAGAACCCGGATTTTCCCCAGGGGGAGGCCGAATACCCGGGAGAGGTAATACTGCAGGTAGTGGACCGATTGGGTGGCGGAGTAAAGCGTCACCTTGTCCCCTTCCCAGAAGGCGATCGAGGCATGGGGTTCTAGGGGCGATTGGTAAGTGCGCTGTCCCACAAAACTGTCGGTGCGCACGTAGAACGCTTCTTTGAAAGCCTTTTCTACATCTCCAAAGTGGTGGTGGATTTCCACGTTTATGTTGCGGGGATACTCGTCAAAAATCTGAGGCGCCTCCTCTTTTATGGCCTCATAGGGGTCAAACACGGCGGGCAGCACTTCATACTCTACTTTGATCAGCTTAAGGGCCTGGTAGACGGTCTCCACGTCTTCGGCCGCCACGGCCGCGACCTTGTCGCCCACGTAGCGAACTTTGTCGATGCAGAAAACGTTTTCGTCCCAACGCGCAGGACTAAGCCCGTACTTCGTAGCCGGCACGTCCTTGGCCGTGATTACGGCCCTCACTCCCGGCAGCTTTTCCGCCTGGGAGGTGTCGATACTCAGGATGCGGGCGTGGGCGTACGGGCTGGTTAAGAGTTTTCCCACCAGCATGTTTGAGAACTTCAGGTCGGCGGTGTACTTGGCCCGCCCAGTTACTTTATCGTACGCGTCCACCCTGGGTACGCTCTTGCCGATTACCGCATAGTTATCACTCATTGCTCGCCCTTCCCTCCTCTATTCCCTCGTTTGCTTTCTCGTTGGCGGCCGCCAGGATGGCCTTGACGACGTTGACGTAGCCCGTACAGCGGCAGAGATTGCCGGCAATGGCCTCCCGCACTTCCTGCTCGGTAGGGTGAGGATTGCGGGCCAAGAGGGCTTTGGCCGACAGAATCATGCCGGGCGTGCAGTAGCCGCACTGTACCGCCGCGTGGTTTATGAAAGCTTCCTGCACCCGATCCAACCTGCCGTCTTGTGTCACCCCTTCGATGGTGGTGATCTCGACTCCGTCGGCCTCCACGGCCAGAACCAGGCAGGAGTTGACGGGTTCCCCGTCCACCAGTACGGTGCAGGCCCCGCAGTCGCCCAGCTCGCACCCCTTCTTGGTTCCGGTGAGGTCGAGGTCCTCGCGCAGCAGATCTACCAGGAGGGTATTGGCTTTGACCGGTCGGGTATGGACCGTTCCGTTTACCTTCAGAGTGACCAGATAGCGCTTGACACCTGTTCTGTCGACTATGGCCTGCATTTCCCTACCCCCAATTCCTTATGCCTGCCCCTCGGCGATGGCTTTGCGCAGGGCACGTTTGGTAAACACCCGTACCATGTCCCGGCGGTATTCTTCCGAGGCACGAATATCGGAGATGGGCTTGCTTTCGGCCGCCGCACACCGGCCTACTTCCTCCAGAAGCTCCTCGGTGGCCTCCTTGCCCGTCAAAAGCTCTTCCGCTTTCTTGGCCCGCATGGGCACGGGAGCAACCGCACCCAGCACAATCCGGGCCTCTTTGACCACGTTTCCCTCTGTGACTACCGCCGCCGCCACCCCCACCACGGCGAGCGCGCCCGAGCGCCGCAGACCGAACTTCAAGTAGGTGCTGCCGGTGAAGGGCGGCTCGCGGTCGGGAATAACGATCTCAGTCAAGATCTCGTCCTGATTGATCACGGTCTGATTCGGCCCCACGAAGAACTGTTCCAGGGGCAGAGTCCTTTCTCCCGTAGCCCCCACCAGTCTTGCCTGGGCTTCCAGGGCTATTAGGATGGGAGGAAGGTCGGCAGAGGGAACGGCGTTGCAAATATTTCCCCCCACGGTACCCCGGTTTCTGATCTGGTAGTTGGCTATCTGCCGGGCGGCCCCGCAGACGGAAGGGTACTTTTCCTGCAGGAGGGCCGACCGGATAAGATCGTTGTGGGTAACTAGCGCGCCGATAACCACTCCTCTTTCCTTGTGGTACTGAATACCCCTTAGCCCCTCCAAGTTTCGCAGCGAGACCAGAACCTCTGGGGACAAAAGTCCGCCCTTCATCTTGGGCAGGAGGTCGGTGCCGGCGGCAAGAGCCTTAGCGCTGGAGCCGAATCTTGCCAAGAGCGCACAAGCCTCCGCTAGGCTCATGGGTGCAAAGTAATCAAAGTCGGGCAGGTACATAGCCGAACCCCCATCTCCTTTCCTGAATGGCTTATGGTGTGTCTGACCTGTGACCTCTGGAAAAAGGCCGGGGGGAACCGGCAGCGCCAGCCCGGGCAGCTGCTGGTCCACTATCCGCCGGTCCCCCGAGGAGAAGCGAATGCCTCTGAACCGCAGAACTTGATTCTCCCGACTCCCGACCGCCTCGGACGTGGGCCGTCGCCGGTGCCCTAGAGGACGCCCAACCAAGGGAGAGGAGGTCTTGTCCTGGCCAGGCTCCCGGCCAAGGTTGCGGCCCCGTTCGGGGCTGCGGCGTCAGGATTTCTGGGCCCTTCCCGGCGCTGGCGACCGCAGGGTAAGGGTGTAACGCCTGTGCTTACCTCTCTTAGGGGTGCAAGCGTTATGCTAAGTTAAACATAGCGCGCCGCGCATGACCTGTCAAACCGCATTCATTCCTCCTCAGACGGATCAGCTTCAGTTTAGAACCCACTAACGCAGCAGATCGGCGTGATGTTTCGACTGACGCAGCCATTCTTCGTTAGGGCCGTTTGGTCGGGGGGAGTATGCCGGCAATGATTTTGAGAAGCGTGGACTTCCCGCTGCCGTTAAGTCCTATGAGCTTAAGGTAGCAGCCCCACACCCAGGATCAGCCAGCTCAGCACTGCCTTGCCCGGTCTTCCGAACATGTTTTGGCCTCCTTTGCCTTGTGGTTGAGTTTGAGGGGGCCGGTCGCCGCCCGGGGCGCATTGGGAAACGGCGACCGGCCGTAGTTGGGAGTTGGATGGGAGAACTCACTCTGCCCTGTGGGCACATCGTTATGCTAACACAAGCATAGCGAACAGTGCAATACCCCATAAACGCGGTTTTTGCTCGCCAGTCCGCAGCGCTTTGCTCCTGGGACACGCAGGTGCGGCCCGGCACCGCAAGACTTTAAATGGCGGCGGCATCCTGCATCATGCTTATTCTTGCCGCTAGCGCATTGACGGAGGACGGGCGGAGTGATACGCCCCTGGCGGCCGGGGAGGACCCTGTTTAGGTAACCTTTGGCTGCCTGCGCATAGACCGACACCGTAAGGAGAATAATTAACCTGTCGAGGTCGCAAAAGGGGGTGGAGGGAGTGAAGATCAGCGGGCGCAACCAACTGGCCGGCACCGTCCGCCATATTGAGACCGACGACTTGATGGCCAGGGTGTTGGTGGACATCGGTGGCGGACACAACATAACTGCCGTGATCACCAGGGACGGAGCCGAGGACCTGGGCCTGGCGGTGGGCGACCGCGTTACCGCCCTGGTCAAGGCCACCTCGGTGATGCTGGTGAAGTAAAGCGGCCGTCGGGGTCGCGCGCCGGCCCGGTCTTTCCCCGGGTCTGTCTCTTGGTGCAGTCGCCCCAAGGGGCAACGTCCCACCCGGCCGTATTGATCGCGCCCTAGAGTTGTACCCTAAAGACCGCACGGGCCACCTCTGGGTCTCCGCGTGGGCCGGCCTGCGCCGAGACCCGGGCGGGCCCCGTCGTGCAGGTGCTCGAACGGCTCCGCTTTGCGGCCTCCCCGGCCGGCTGCCGCCACACCTACAACCACCGGTCGCTGTCTTCGGGCTTCATTCCTGGTCCAGCTTGATGCTTTGCAGGGCGCGGGTAATCATTACCGGGTAGCCGTCTTTGAGCTTCACCGTAAACTCACCCCACTTCTGCCGCCGGCAGTGCATTATCAGGCGAATGTCCTCCGGCCGAAGCTGTAGCTCCGGAAGCAGGTCACCGCTGACGAGCCGCGCCCGTCCGTCCCGGAGTGTCACCCGGTTGGTTTGTTCCAAGCTCCTCACCCTTTCCGGCGAGTACTACGTACGAAAACCGTTATGTCCGCAAAAACATAACAGTGCCCAAACATAAAACTGGCCCCACTTCTTTCCAGCACCTCCCTCCACGCCACCGCCTACGGACGATTCGGCTGCTACCTCGGCATATTTCTCTAGTGAGGATGCAATTCCTTCCTGCCGGCAAAAGTTTTTCTTGCCACAAACGGAGGAGAGAAAAAAGCGGCAGGCTTTCGGAAGGCCTGACAATAAGGTCTAACCCGACGCAGTGTGGGCCAGAGCGGACGCGTCCGGAAACGGATGAGCACGAGAGCGAGTTGCCAGAAGGCCTTGCCTGTTCGATTGGGCCGTAGAGATGGTTGGCAGAGGAGGGAGGAAATAGTAGAATTGGGTTGACAGATTGACAATACAGGTTGAAAATCGGGTTCACGGCGGATCCTATAACACGCTTAGATCAGGGATCTACCTGAACGGAGAACCGTAGGGGGATCAGCCCGGAAAAGGGGCGGGTCCCCTTTTTGTTTCGGCCGGCCAGGGGACCCGCCGGGCCGGAAACGGTGGTATCGGTGGTATTGCTGGAAGCGCACGCTTCCTGAGCGGTGGCGGTGGTCTGTAACCAATCCAATCAAAAGCAAAGGAGGAGATTTAAGCGCAAGTTCCCGGCCTGAGGGAGGCTTAGATCTAGGTGTGGCACTGGTTTT
>JANLFO010000010.1 GCA_024653205.1 Clostridia bacterium
AATGTACTCAGGCGAGCACCCGGTACCGCCAGTCAACTCAAGTTAACTCGAAAGTAGGGATCCGTCAGCGCTAGCGGAACTGGTAACCTCCGGCCGGCGAGGCCGAGGTTTGGAAGTGCCGCTGAACCTGGGCCACGTCCTGCGGGCTGGCCTGGTTGATCTGGTACCAACCCCGGGCGGACATGGCGTCGAAAACCTGGCGGTGCAGGTTCTGCTCCTCCTGCCAGATGGACATGAAATCCTGGCGCAACTGGGGATTGGCGCACTCGGTGATGGCGAGGTTGTAGGAGGAAACCAGGAACTTCTGCGTGGCCAGGGCATCGCTCAAGATGTCCTTATCCGAGAACTGCACCCTTCAACCCTCCTTCACATTACCGGCTGCCCGGCGCCCAGGTGCCGGAGCAGCATGTCCCGGTGCCGCTCGTGTGTCCTCTGCATGTTCAAACACATCTGCTTGAGCTGCGGGTCGTCAATTTGGGCGGCGAAGTTGGCCAGTTTGCTGATTACCAACAGCTCGCTGCTGAGGTTCTCCCGCAACTGCTGCAGTTCGGGCTGGGTAAAGTTGGCCATGCCAATTCCTCCTTTGGCCAAGGTTCAACCTCAAGCCTTATTATTCCCCCAGCCCCCCAAGTAATGCACGTTTGAGAGTCACTCCTTGCGGAACAGGGACTTGAGCAACGTGCGGCTCGAGGCCAGGGCCAGGCTGCCGAAACTCCCGTGCTCGCCCAGAATCGCCTCCAGCGCGCCCACTACCCGGTCCAGGTCCTCGTAGGTGATGGTGAGGGGCGGCTCCAGCCGGATAACGTTGGGGTTGTTAAGCGTGTAGGCGGTAAGGATGTGGTATTCGTTGAGCAGCAGCCCGGCAACCAGCGAGGCAGTGTACTCCTCGCGCAGTCGGGCGGTCATGCCCCCGGTAAGACGGTCGAGAAGCCCTTGCTCCTTCCCCACGAATTCGATCCCTATCATTAGGCCCCGGCCCCTGACGGCCTTGACCAGGGGATGGGTTTCTACCCGCTCGGCCAAACGCTGGCGCAGAAACTCGCCCTTCTTTCTAGCCTCTTCGGCCAGGTTCTCCTCTACCAGCGTCTTCAACGCGGCCAGACCGGCCGCCATGGCCCAGGTGTTGCCGCCGAAGGTGGAGGTATGTAGCAGACACTTGTCCATGCCACCGTAGGCCCGCTGCCACAGCTCGGGGGTAGTTATGAAGGCTCCCACCGGCATTATCCCTCCGCCCAGCGACTTGGCCAGACAGAGGATGTCCGGGGCCACCTGCTCGTGCTGGCAGGCAAAAAGGTTACCGGTCCGACCCAGGCCGGTCTGGATCTCGTCCACGATGAGAAGGACGCCATGGCGGGAAGTAAGCTCGCGCGCCCGGGTCAGATACCCCGGCGGAGGCACCACGATGCCGCCTTCTCCCTGAATGGGTTCTACAATGAAGGCGGCAGCAGGACGCTCTTTAAGGGCTTGCTCCAGTGCCGCCGCATCTCCGTAAGGAATGCAACGGCAGTCCGGGACCAGAGGCTCGAAGGGACGCTGGTACTTGTCCCTTCCGGTAACCGACAAAGCTCCCAGGGTCTTCCCGTGGAAAGAACCCTCACAGTAGATGAGGCCTGTCCTGCCCGTAGCCGCTCGCGCCAGTTTCAGCGCCCCTTCCACCGCCTCGGCCCCGCTGTTACAGAAGAAGCAATGGCGCAGGTTTCCCGGCGCCACTTCCGCCAGATTGTGGGCCAGGGCCGCGGCCAGGGGGTTCAACGATGCCTGCAGGAGGTTGGGTCGCTGCTTGACCTTCTCCAGTGCCGCCAGTACCTGCGGCGGGTTGTGACCGAGGTTCAGCGCTCCGTAGGCGCCCAGGCAGTCGAGGTAACGGTTGCCCTCGGCATCCCAAAGGCAGGGTCCCTCGGCCCGCACGAAGCGCTTGTCAAAGTCCAGCAGTCCCAGGACGGCAGCCAGACCCGGATTAACGTATTCCTTGTAGAGCTTGCCTACGGTGGCCCGGTCGAACTCCAGGGCCTCATCCAAAGTGAACATGCGAATGCCCGCCCTTCTGCCTTAGCCTATTCTTGCCAGCGGACGCTCGACCTCCGTGTGTACCGCCGGAGCGCGCGCCAGCCTCACCAGTAACGGGCCACCGGCAATTATCCCCGCATAGTAAGTGAGGAGCCGCCAGGTGGCCACGAAGCCGGCCAGTACCGGGGCCGGCACCAGGGAAGCGAACAGGGAGGCGTATCCTACTTCCGCTACCCCGCTGGCGCCGGGAAGTGGCACGTAGCAGAACAGGAAATAAAGCAGTACCTGACGAATGGTAGCCGCGGCCCAGGGCACGGGATAGCCCATGCCGAGCAGGAGCACCGGCGCCACGGAAAAGAAAAGCAGCCATATGGCCACGGTGTAAACCGTCAGAAGGACCAGCTTCCGCATCCCCGAGCGCACCAGCAGGCTCAGGGTGCGGCCGAACTTGGTTACCTCTTTCTCCACACCCTCCGCCAGGCTGCGGGCGTCCACGCGAAACCTCCGCGCCGGCAGCCACAGGAGCACCCGATAGGCCATCTTTTCTACCAGGGGGGGGCGGTACACAAAGTAAAAAAACAACCCGAAGGAAACCGACATGACCGCCACCGCTGCCACGGCCGCCACGAGCAGCGGCCAGCTTAACTGCAGTACGCCCCACCCGAAGATCAACAGCAGCGGAACCGTGACCAGGAAGAAACCGAAGGTCAGGAGGAGGCGGACGCTGACCATGGCCAGGGAGCGGTCCAGGGGAACGTTCTGGCGCCACAGCAGGTAGGCTTCCACAGGTGGCCCGCCGCTGGCCAGGGGGGTGACCGACGCGGCGAAGTTGCTGGCCAGCTGGACCTGAAAGGCAGCCCAAAAACCGATGCGGCTCCCGGTGATTTCCAGGATGGTCTTGGTGCGCAACCCTTCTACCAGCCAGATTATCAGTACCAAGCCCAGCGCCAGGTAAAACCAGCCGCAGCGGAATTGGGCCGCCACTTCTGCCAGCACTTCGCCGGAGGTGGCAAAAGAAACCAACGCCAGCCCGGCCAAGCTCAGGAGAACTGCCAGAACCAGGCCACGCCAGTACTTGCGGTCAGCCGGCTGCGACATGGCTGGCCTCCGGCTCAATTGGCCGAGGCGCTTACCGCGTTTCTGCCCTGCTTTTCCGCCCAAATGGCGTCGGCCACTTCGCCCCAGGCCTCGGAATAGGGTTTAATCTTCTCCACGAACTCGTCGATGGTCTCGTCCTGGTGTAGCTGGGTCGGATACGCTCCGGATTCCTTGATGATTTCCCGTAGCATCTCCGGATTGTCTATGATCGGGCAGGGACGGCGCAGGTTAGAGTGGAAGGGCTGGCGCTTCTGGTAAGCTTTGAACAGCGGGTTCTGCAGGGCTTCCTTGAGGCTCACGTTCTTTATGTTACAGGTGGCGTAGTGCACGAAGGCGCAGGGTTCAACCTCTCCCGCGGCGTTAATGTGGAAGTAGGTGCGCCCCCCCGCTATGCACCCGTTTACCGCTTCGCCGTCGTTCCAGAAATCCACCAGAAAGATGGGTTTGGTCCGGCGGTATTCGAGTATGCGATCGTATACCAGAGCCCGCTGCTCCGGCGTAGCCATCATTTCCAGGTCGATGTCCTTGCCGATAGGAATATAGGTAAAGTACCATCCGTAGGCAACGCCCTTCTCTATCATGAAGTCCACGAATTCCTCACTGCTTACTTCCTCGCTGTTGCCCCGGTGGTAGGTTACGGAGACACCGAAGACGCAGCCGTTTTCCCGGAGCAGGTCCATGGCCCGGCTTACCTTCTGGAAAACGCCCTTGCCCCGCCGGGCGTCGGTCTTTTCTTCGAAGCCGTCAACGCTGATGGCTGTCGTAATGTTGCCCACCTGTTTCATGCGGGCCACAAAGTCTGCGTCTATGAGCGTTCCGTTAGTAAACAGATGGAAAACCTGACCCTCGTGCTTTTCGGCCAGGGCCAGTATATCGTCTTTACGAACCAGCGGCTCGCCGCCGGAGACGACGATGAAATATATGCCCAGCTGCTCGGCCTCAGAGCAAACCCGGTCCAGGGTGGCGAAGTCCAGCTCTTGAGCGCGCTGGTAATCTCCGGCCCAGCAACCTATGCAGTTGAGGTTGCAGCGCTCCGTGGGGTCTATCAGCACCGCCCATGGCACGTGTACGCCTTCCTTTTCCTCAACTTCTCTCTGCCTGGGAACACCCAGCAGGCCGGCGTTAACAAAGAAGTTGACGGCCAGGCGGGTACGGATATTCGGGTCGGTCTCGTTCAACATGCGGTGAGCGAGCTGAGCCCAGTTATTGTTGGGATCGTTAAAGGCGGTACGCATTCCCTCGATGAAGCCCTTATGCTTGGGGTCGCGGGCGATCTTCTCCGCCCAGGCCAGCAGGGTGTTGATGTGCTTCTCCGCGTCCCCCCGCATGATAAGCTTGACGCCCTGCTCCAGGAATTTTTCACCCAGGAAGGTACGGGCCAGGTTCACCAAAGTCCCCTCCTCTCACGGTTGACGGAAGCCCTTGAAGCCCTACGGCTCTTCCGGCACCCGCCTTTATCAACTTCCGGCTTCGGCAGCAGCGGGCCTGGACCACAATTCCTCTATGACCTCGGCGGCGAAATCGCGCAGACGCAAGGTCTCGTCATGGTCGAGCTTCTTCATGTGCTCTTCAAATACGCCCAACTGCTGCCACAACGGAATCACACTGCTCCCCTGCGGAGCCCGCTCTGCCAGAAAGGCCAGCGCACAACCGGCTAAAGCCACCAGAGCGATCTGCGGACCGTTCAGGAGCGGACCCAGGTAGCCCAGTATCGCCTGGTGATCGCCCTGGCTGGAAGCTCGCAGGGCCACCAAGACAATGACCAGCAAGTAGGCACAGAACACAAAGGGATGCCGTATTCCGGCCAAGTCCGACACGAGTTCCTGTAAGGTATTCCACACCCCCTGCTCCCGGCTGCGCAGTACCTTGGCCCATAGACCGCTGCCGGTCCTGGCCAGCACTTCACCCGCCCCGCTACCGGCACCGTCCGGCCGATCACTCTTGCCGAGAAAAGCTAAGGCTCGGGCAGTTGGAACAAAGAGCACCCGTGAACGCCCTCCACCTCCCTCACGGGCCAGTTCGTGCGTCACTTCCAGCATGTCCTTTTCTACCAGACTGGTCAGAACGTCGTAGGCGGTCCACCGGCTGACACCCATTACTTCTGCCACCCGGGTATAGTGAACTCCCTGACCGCCCTCCGCCAGCCGAACCACGACGGCCAGAAACTCCTGCTGGCGCTTGGTTAGCATGACTTACCCCCAAAAGACCCAAATATTCTCGGGAAAATTTTATCTCTAGTTGCCGCTCAGGTCAAGCCCCGATTTCCACTGCAATTTCCAGCATTGGGCTGCCCCCGCGCTGCGCTCCTCAGGTCTTGCCGGGTTCTTCTCTCCACCTTCTGGGAGTGAATCCGCGCTCCGGCCGTCGTGACAACCACCATACCATGGCCCCCCCTACGAGCAGGTTGAGGTGATAGGTAAAGAAGCGCCAGGTAGCCACGAGACCGGGCAGGAGAGATTGAGGGACCAAGCCTGAGAGGAGTGCGGCCAGACTCAATTCCGCCGCCCCGCTGGCGCCGGGTAAGGGAACATAGGACACGATAAAGAAGTACAGAAACTGGCGGGCCGCCACCGAGGGAAGGTCCAGCCTCAGGCCGAGCGTGTAACTCAGGAGGGGTATTATCGAGAAGAACCCTATCCAGTAGCCGGTGGTGAGGAACAACAGGAGGAGACGCAGGTACCAGCTCGCCGCCGCCACCGCCGCCAGGCTGGAGCGGAACTCATCCAGCCTGGTGCTCAACGCATTCAAGATATCCTCTTCGCTCCATTGACGGTGCAGCCGAGCGGCGATACGGGCAACGTAGCCGAGGACTCGCTCGGCAAGCCCGGATCGAAAGAGGAGATACAGGAGGCCGGTTATGAGCCCGGCCAGGCCAAGGGCCGCTCCCAGAATCACCAGCTCCAGCGGCGCCGGCAACCGCAGCGTATGGCGGTACAGAAGAAAAAGGGGCGGTCCCATGAAGGCAAAGAACACCAGGTTCAGCAGGAGGCGGGCAGTTACCACCGCGGCCGCCCTCTCCGGGCCCAGGCCTACGCGGGTAAGAAAGTAGACGTGCGCCGGAGGCCCCCCGCCGGCCGCCGGAGTAACCGCGGCCACAAAGGCTGCGGCCAGGTTGGCCTGCAGCACCTGGCCGACTCCAACCCGCCCCCCGGCGGCCCGCACCAGGCTCTGTACCCTCCAGGCCTCCAACAGCCACAGACACCCCACCAGAGCCAGGACCGCCAACATGCCGGTACCGGACACCCGGCCGAACCAGGCCAGGGCGCTGCCGGCCGTCCGCAAGCTGTAAAGGAAAAGGGTGCCAACGCTTAGGGCCAGGGCCAGCAGCAGCCACTGCCAGTATCCCCGGCGCCAAGTTCCCGAGACTGCTTCCCGTCCAGCCACGACTCTCACCCCGAAAAAGGCGGTGAAAATAGTATGGCCCGGCAGGTAGGGATTATCCGGCGACCGCGCCGGTGATGCGAGCTCCAGGCAAGAACCCGCCTCTGCAATAACCAAGCACGTTGCCTGCCTGCCGGCAGGTCGGGGAAGAAGGGTCAGGCACGCACTCGCCAGCCCTTCGATCTCCAGCACGTAAATCCAACTACGTTCCTTGGGCTCCTCTTCTACCCCAAGAAAGGAGGTAACGTGCAAGACATCGAAAAATGGACCCGAACCGAGTCGCTAACGGTAAACTCCGGCCAATCCCCGGCCCGGCCTTCAGCGCCCTGAAATAGCCGGCAACCCAAGCCCTCCCGCTTCGCCAATCCCTTTCGCCCTCATACTCGCGCGTCCGAACCGGGCCGTCCCCGGGCAAACTAAAAGGGGCCATCCTCCCTCCAGGATAGCCCCTAGAAACCCTTGTCTGGTGCCGGAGGCGGGGCTCGAACCCGCACGGGGCACGCGCCCCAACGGATTTTAAGTCCGTTGCGTCTGCCAGTTCCGCCACTCCGGCTGGTATCACACATATTGTAGCATATTCTATGGCCACCCACAACCTCGCGACCTACCCCTGTCATCCTTAGTGATGCTGTCTGGGTTATGTGAGGTATGAACAGATCCCCGGTTGGCTCCGCGGACTTGGAATCGACAGGACTTGAGGGCTGGACCGTCGAAGCATAGTGCAATCCGGTCTCCATGTCCACGCAGAAAGCAGGGCGGGTATGCGATGGCATCTTGGCGCAGCAACCTAAAGGTCATGGTCCTGGTACAGTTCGTGATGATGACCGGGTTCAGCTCTATGGCGCCCTTCCTTCCCTTCTTTGTGGCGGAATTGGGCATTGCCCGCCAGGAGCAGGTAAGACTCTGGGCCGGCGTCCTGGCATCTGTCAGCGCTCTTTTCGCCGCCTTGTTCTCGCCTATCTGGGGTTCTCTAGCGGACCGCCTTGGCCGCAGGCTTATGGTGGTGCGCTCCTGCCTGGCCGCCGGAAGCGCCATTTTCTTGGTGGGTTTTGCCCATAACGTTTACCAGGTACTGATCCTCCGGATTCTGCAAGGAATGTTCGGGGGCTATTCCGGCGCGGCCATCGCCCTGGTGGCTTCGGAGGCTCCGGTGGAGAGGCTGGGGTGGGCTCTGGGTCTGCTGCAGACCGGCCAGACACTGGGGCTTCTCGTAGGCCCCACCATCGGCGGCGCCATTGCCGACCACCTGTCCTATCGGGCGGTTTTTATGACCAACGGTTTGCTCGCCTTTGGGGCGGGCCTGATCACGTTATTCTCGGTCCGCGAAACCTCTCCTCCCGCCGGAGCGCCCGACCGGGGCCCATTTTGGGCGGGCATCCGAAAGGGCCTCGCCCGGCCGGCCATCGGGAACATGTTCCTGGTGCTGTTCCTGGCTCAGTTTGCCATCCGCAATGTAGAGCCGGTTCTATCCCTGTACATACGTGAACTCGAACCGGAACATGAACTGCTGGGTACGCTTACGGGTACCATTTTCGCCGTGACCGGCCTTGCCCAAGTCGTAGGGCTGCTTCTGGCCGGTCGTTACTCCGAGCGTCTGGGCCCCCGTACTCTGCTGCTGATCTGTATACCGGCCTGCGCCCTCCTCTACTTTCCGCAAGCCATGGTGCACAGCGCCTGGCAGCTGCTGGTCCTGCGCGCCGCTCTGGGGCTTTTTCTGGGCAGCATAGTGCCCATGGCCAACGCCGTGGTGGGACAACTGGCTCCCCCCGAGGCCAGGGGAAGCGTGTTCGGTCTTACCTCCGCCGCCCTGTTTCTGGGTGGCTTTACCGGGCCTCTGGTAGGGGGAACACTCGCCGCCTACCTCGGTCTGCGCTTCGTTTTCGTGTTTACCGCCTGCCTGTTCTTGGTCAACTTCTTATGGTCTGTCAGGGCTCTCCCGCCGGTTGCTCGCCCCGAAAGGATCGAGCCTGGCCGGTCGTGGGACTGTGAACAGTAGCCTACCGATCTCCGAAGCACCGGTTCCCTCTCCTCCTGCCACCAACGCCGGCATACAAGAAGGACGCACACCACGGTGCGTCCTTGACAAGGCCTTTAGGCCGGTACGCTCGTGAGGTACATGTTAGTTGTTCTTCCCCTTAGCCAGCCCCTTGGTCTTCGCGGCCGCTACCGGCCTATCGTTCCCAAGCGCCTCGCCCTTCTTGGCAGGTAACAACCGCACTACCAACGCTTTGCCGTCTGAGGTAGCCTTCACCTTGACCATAAGGCCTTTCTCGACCTTTGTCTGGCCCTTTAGGTTACCTACGCCTATGATCTGCGTGTCTTGGGTCAGGGTGAAGGTCTTCACTACTTCGTTTCCTTTCCCGCCCTTGGTCACGGTGAACTTGTTACCATCTACGGCAGTGACCACGCCGGCAAACTGCACGACAGCCGGAGTCGCCCCGTTGGCCAATCGCTGCTGCGCCGTCTCCCTCAGCCGCTCGCGCACCAACTCCCTCAGGGCCAGGAGCTGCTCGTGCGAGAGAGACTTGACCTGGTCCACAAGCGCGGTTGGCAACTCTGCCCCGATAACACGGACCCGAACCTCGTTCCGGGCTTGCGTCTGTTCCCCGGCAAAGGCCGTAAGGGCCAAAGATGCAGCCAGGCAGACCGCGAGCAGGATAATGGCCACCCTTTTTGCCGCGCGCACCTGGTACCACCTCCTTTCCGGCCGTTTTCGGCAAAATGTTAGCAAATCCTGGTGTGTCAGGTCAAGGCGGATACCAGACCGAATTTCCCTGCTACGAGCCGTATTGCCGAATGTCAGGCCCGGCAGTGAAAGGTGCGACCTCTTAACGCCGATACGGCGCTATAACCAACAATCTCATTCGCCTAGTAAAGTCGTCGGCCGTACCGCCCAAAGCTATTGACTTGCCTTGGGTAGCGTGCTATCATAATGACGTCGGCCCGGTCTGGAATTAGGGGCTCTGACACCGGGCCTCGAGCGGAAGTAGCTCAGCGGTAGAGCATCGCCTTGCCAAGGCGGGGGTCGCGGGTTCAAATCCCGTCTTCCGCTCCATTTATTTAGGGTGCGGTGGCGAAGTGGCTAACGCCGTGGTCTGCAAAACCACTATTCGCCGGTTCGAATCCGGCCCGCACCTCCAAAGCAACTAACTCGGCAGGGTAACGGCCCTGCCGATCTCGTTTCTTGGCACCCTTACCGCCTTGGAGGTTTAAGAGCCGGATTGACGGCGAACACTACGGTAGGAGGTGAGACGTTCAGGTGGAAATCAGCAACTTTGACCAGTGGGTGAACACCCTGTCCACCGCCGTGAGCAAGGCCAGGGGCATGGGCATGTCCGATGAAATGATCAGGAGTTCGGCCGTACAGGTGGGAAACTACCTATACGCCAATGTCGACCCGGACATTCCGGAGAACCGGGTGCTGAGGGCGATGTGGGAAGTAGCCGACGAGCCCGAGCGCCAGGCGATTGCCAGCACCCTGGTGAAGCTCTGCGACAAATACGGTCGGCACTAGCTCGCCACCCAGGAAGGGGCAGCCGGCCTCCCCGCCTGACTGCCCCTTTTCCGGCGTGAAATCCAAATCTCCATCAGTAGTATTTCTTGGAATCCATGTACTCGTACAAGAGCTGGAGAGTCTCGCCGAACCGCTGGTAGTGCACTATTTCCCGCTCCCTCAGGAAGCGCAGCACGTCGGTAACGTCGGGATCGTCCGAGAGATTGATGAGCCACTCGTAGGTGGAACGCGCCTTCTGCTCGGCGGCCATGTTCTCGTGCATGTCAGTTATGGGATCCCCTTTGGACTGAATATACGAAGCGGTCCAGGGCACCCCGTCGGCGTTGACAAAGTACAGCGCCCGGTCGTGGTCGGCATAGTAGCCGTCCAGGCCGGCCCGCTTTATGTCCTCCAGCCGCGCGTCTTTGATCAGGTTATAAACCAGCGCCGCCACGATTTCCATGTGCGCCAACTCTTCGGTCCCGATATCGGTTAGAACGGCTTTGGCCTGGGGAATGGGCATGGTGTACCGCTGGGTCAGGTAACGTAAAGAGGCCGCGAGTTCACCGTCCGGGCCCCCGTACTTTCGCTTTTGATAACTACCGCCGCCGGAACACCACCTCGCCGATGGTGTAATCCTTCCTCAGGTACAGGGCCTCAAAAGCAGCCCCCAACAGTTCCTTCTGCACCGAAGGTGACAGCCGGTGCAGATTGTCCAGTTGGTGTCTTATACGGCCACAAAGCGCTTCCACGTCCTTCTCCGTTCCTCCGGACCGGGCGAGGCGCCCTTCGACCGCTCTCTTTGCCAGTTCCAGCCGGTGCCTTTCTTCCCGCAACTCCGCCGCCCGCCGACCGTATTCGTCCAGGGTAATGGCGCCCTGCTCGTAGGCCAATTGTTGCTTCCTGAGGGCACCGTCCAGCCTCTCGAGTTCGCCTGCCAGCCGCCTCAATTCCTCCCCCAAATCCTCTCGTACTGCTTCGGCGACCGCCAGGTGCTCCCGTACGGTCTGTCTCAGCCTCTCGCCGTCCGCAAGCAACCCTCGCAGCAGCTCCAGGATGGCCCGATCGACCCGCTGCATGTCCCAGTACTTCATGGGCCGGCTGCAGCGGCCGTAGAGGTCGGCGCACCGGTACCGGTAGAGGAACCGGCCCGCCGGCTTGTTGGCGCCCGACTTGGCCGGGTAGCGGGCCCCGTAAATCTTGGCCCCGCACTCCGCGCAGCGCAACAGGCCGGAGCCCAGGTACTTGCGCTCGGTGGTCCAATCACGGCTCTGCTTCCGGCGTCTCTCCCTCAACATTGCCTGCACCTGCTCGAACTCTTCCGGGCTGATCAGCGGGGGATGCGTTCCCTCGCGAATTATCCACTCGTCGGGAGGGCGCATCACCCGCCTCTGTCTGCCCAGGGCATCTCTAATCAGAGTGGTGGTATTGTAGATGGTGAGACCCAGGTAAACCGGATTGCTCAATACCGTACGGACCGCGTTAGGGCTCCACCTGCCGCCTCTGCGGGTGCGGCACCCTTGCGCGTTCAGATGGCGGGCGATCTTGGCCTGCCCCCAGCCTTCAAGGAACCGCGCTACTATGAAGCGGTAGACCGGTGCGTTGCGAGGATCTACTTCCAAGTGCTGGCGGTCGGCGCTCAACCGGTAGCCGAAGGCCGGCAGGGGCACGTTGGTCCTGCCTTCCCTGGCCTTCACCAGCTGGGTAATCCTCACCCGGCCGGCCGTTGCCTTGCGTTCCTTCTGGGCCAGGGCGGCGTGCAGCACGAGCAGAAACTCGTCGTCATCGGTACGGCTGTCGTAGTTCTCCTTGATCGAGACGAAGAATCCGCCCCACCCGGCAATCTCCCGTTTCAATTCCAGGACATCCATGACGTCTCTGCTGGTCCGCGATATCTCCTTGGTCACTACTCCCCTTATTCGGCCGAGGCGAATATCTTCCCTGAGGCGATTCAGCTCCTCCCGCCCGGCAACGTATTCGCCGGACCTTACGTCTATATAAAACCGCACCAACCGGTACCGGTGCAACTCCGCCCACTGGCTCAGCACCTTCTTCTGATTCTCGATACTGGAAAGCTGGCCTCCCTTACGGGTAGAAATCCGGATGTACCCGCCGACGGGAAGCCCCGACTGCTCCAGGGTACGCCGCGGATCGGCCAGGACTTCCAGCCGTCTTCCCACCAGGTGGGCCGGGATCAACTCCCTCAAGTCCAACCCCCCTCAGGAGACCGTACCTCGAGGCGCAGAAGGCCCTCTCCCCGCCCCGTTTTCTCCCCGCACCAGCCGGAGCAGTATCCGAACCAAGCGCCTGAAGACCTCCTCCGGCACTTCCGGGCCGTGCCCGGCCGACGGCTTCTGCATTCTTGCTCCCCCCACTGACCGTGCATCCTTGTTTGCCGTGTGCCACCGCTAGTCAATATACGAGCGTTCTAGGAGGCCCGTGAATGCAAGAGATACTGCCTCCGGTCATCAAGGAGCAGGCGGCAGAGGCGAAGATTGATCTCTTCGTTGGTTCGGATGGCGCGAAGCTCGGAATCCGTCGGCCAGCAACCAGAAGGAATTATTTCCCCGCATACGTCCACGCCGACCAACCGGTAACGGTCACGCAGGAGGGAAAGCAATTCAAAGAGGGATTGGGACTCCAGCCTTCCGGAGCCCCAATCGGTGACCGCCTCCTGAAGGACGTCCTTATCGATCGAAACGTATACCTGTCTGGCGGCAAGCTGTGCCGTGGCCAGCATTTCGCGCGCCCGTCTGGCAGACAGCACCCGCAGCTTGGGCGAGGGCACAGGCCGGCAAGGGCCTTCAGACCCCACCAGCCACGCCTCTTCCACCTCCGGGCGCTTGACCAGCTCCAGCAGCCACGATCCGCAACTTACGTGTCCGGGCGGAGAGGGCAGGTAGTCACCGTGACGGTCGAAAACCACTGCGGTCAAGGGTTTTCCCTGCCGAAGGGCAAGGTGATAGGAGAGGTGGTGCAGGCTGGCGGAGCCCGAAAAGACTATTCCCGCCGGCAGGGCGGACAACTGCTTTCCCGCCTCGCTGAAGCGGGGCCAAGGGGATAACAGCTTCAGCTCCCCCGGCTCCAGGACCAGCTTCACCGAGGCTACCCGCTGCAACCGAGGCTGCCAACGGAGGGCATCGTCGGCATGAACCAGGCTCACCGTCCACATTGTTCCCACGCCACCCGATTACCCGGCAGTAAGACTGAGCTCTGCCGTACATTATTACTCGGCGTTGTGCGGGTGAATTCTGCCCCGGGCCAAAGAGGCCGGGACGGCTACGGCGGATAAGGCGGCGAATATCACTAGGCTGACGCGCACTCCCTGACTCAGGTAGGGAGCGGCGACAGGACCCAGGGGCAGATCTTGCAGATACGCGGTCAGCACGGCGCCGGCCACCCCCATACTCAGCGTCTGTCCCAGGAGCCGCATCAGGGCCAGAACCGAGGAAGCGCTGCCGTAGTGCGACCTAGGCGCGGTGCTCATAATGGCGTTAACATTGGGCGAGGCAAAAAGCCCGAATCCCAGTCCTAGAAGGCAGAGGATACCCGTCAATTCCAGAAGCGTAAAATCAGAAAGATAATTTGCCATCAGGACCAAGGCCGCGGAAACCAGGACCATGCCCGCCGAGGCTACCATCCTTGGCTCCCAATGATCAGACAGCCGCCCTGCCAGGGGTGAAACCAGCGTTTGGAGTATTGGCTGACCGAGCAAGACCAAACCGGCCGTCTGAGGAGAAAGGCCCAGGACCAGCTGTAAGTACAGGGACAGTATGTAGCTGACGGCGAAACTGCCGCTGTAACTAATGAAGGCAGCCAGGTTGGAGAAGCTAAATCCGGCATTTCCGACAAATAGCCTTACGTCGAGAAGGGGTCCGGGACAGCGCCTCTCCCACATTACAAAGGCAACTACCAATACCACCCCGAGCAGGAATAAGCAACGGTTAACCACCGCCGGCAGACCCGAGCCCGAGGCCGCATAGAGCAGAATAGAAATGCCCAGCACGGAGAAGACCGTGCCCGGCAGGTCCAAGCCGTCTTCCTGCCGCTGTGCCGAACGGAGGCCCAGAACCGCCGCGCTCAGAACCAGGGCAGGTAAACCGATAAGGAAGCTGAACCCAAAGATCCACCGCCAGCCCAGATAATGAGTAATTATGCCGCCGAGCACCGGTCCGGCAGATAGGCCGGCATAAACGGAAGCGTTGTAGAGCCCCAGTCTCCTTCCCCGCTCTCCCGGAGGGGAATAACTGGTAAGGATCGCGGGCAAGGTGCCGAATACCATGGCCGCCCCTACACCGCTCGCTACCCGGGCTCCGATTAGAAACCCGACCCCAGGAGCAAGCGCACAGGCCAGTAACGAAGCGATGAAGACGGCCAGACCCCAGAAGAAGACCTTTTCCCGCCCCCGCAGATCAGCCAGCCGTCCGCAGGGCAGGAGGGCGGCGGCAGTGGCCACCAGATATACGGTGACTACCCAGCCTATCAGTCGGGCGCCGGCTCCGAACTCTGCTCCCAGGTCCGCCACTGCCAGAGTGAAAGAGCTACTCATGAACGGGGTCAAGAACGCCGCCAACGTAGTTGCCGGAACCACCCAGGCGGGCTCCGATTCCAATACGACCTGCGTTCTCACCGATACCGCACCTTCTCTCTACAGACCGCATGTTGCTGTCGTCCGGTATCGGCTACCAGCCTACAACAGGGCCTTCTCGCCTGCCGCCACCGCCCGGTCGATCTCGGCCTGCAGGGCGGCGGGGAGCCCGACTATCTGCACGTTAAGAAAACCGCGGACGATCGTAGCGGTAGCCTCTTCTTCGCTCAAGCCCCTGGCCATCAGGTACTCGATTTCCTCCTGGGCGATCTTGCCCACCGCTGCCTCGTGCGATAGATCCACGTTGCCCACCTTGGTAAGCAACTCGGGGATGGCATCGATAACTCCTTTTTCTCCCAAGACCAGGCCCCGGCACTCCAGGTGCGCCTTTACCTCCTGGGCCTCGGCCACCAAGCAGCCGCGGTTGATGATCTCCCCGCCGGTCGTCAGGGTTCGGGCCACTACCTCCGCCCTACTGCGGGGCGCCTGAAGCACCACCCGCGAGCCCAGGTCCATGGACGTGCCCGGCGGGGCCACCAGGATGCTGTAGTAACGGGCCACCGCCTCCGGTCCCTTGAGCCAGGCAGTAGGGTACATCTGCAGGCTGCCTACCGGCCGCAGGCAGACGTAGTTAGAAACAAAAAGGCCACCCTCTTCCACCAGGGTGGCAGAGCGAGGCCGCACCGCCACCTCTTCCCCCCAATAGTGGATCATGGTGAAGGTGAGGCGGGCGCCTTTCTTCACGTAGAACTCCGAAACGCCGATGTGCAGGCCGTGCCTCACCCGGGAGGCGCTGGCGCAGCCGCTAATCAGGTGCAGTTCCGCCCCTTCCTCCACGATCACGATGTTGTGCACGTTCTGGACCGCGCCTTCTTCCTGGAGGTAAAGGCAGGCCTGTAAGGGGTATATCGTACTCGAACCGGGTAGAGCCCGGATGAAATAGCCGTTGCGGTGCTCGGCCAGCGCTACCTGGGCGGTGTACTTGTCCTGATCGGGGGCCACTATCCGCCACCAGTAGTCCTCCGCCCAGGGATACTTCTCCAGCGCCTCAAAAGTACCCAACACCTCTATGCCTTCCTGAGCCGCACCGCAACGCAGCACCGAATGGTTCACCTGCAGAAACGTTCCTGCCCGATCCGCCCCCTCCAGCTCCACACCGGTAGCCAGCAATCGCTCGCGATCTTCTAATGCCAATGCTCCGGGATTAAGGGATCCGGGCTCGTCCGAAGCCGGAACCCGGTAGGCGCCCAAATCCAAGTCTTCTCCGTAAGCTGCCGCCTTATCTCGAGCCGCCCTGGCTCGGGCCATAATCTCCTGCCGCCGTGACATGCTCATCGGTTCTTACTGCCCTCCCGCCGGGGTAGAGTTTTCGAACGAACAGCGCACGCATTCTTCGTAACCCATTTCTTGAATGCAGGCCAACAGCTCCCGTGGATTGCCCCTGCAGGAAAGATGGCCCTCAAACAGCACGTGCCCCACATCGCCGTTCACGTAATTAAGGATGTGCCCGGTATGAGTAATGATTAGACCGGCCTTGCGACGACCGTGCCGCACCTGGCGCTGAGACTTGCCTTCACGGTGGGAAATGTTCCTCTCCAGCAGACGGTTCACCACCCGCCCGATGAGAGCCATGTTTTCTAGGTCTACGCCGGATTCCGGCTCGTCCAACAACACCAGCTGGGGATCCTGGGCCAGCAACTGGAGCAGTTCCGAGCGCTTGAGCTCGCCGCCGGAAAAACCCAGGTTCACTTCCCTATCCAGGAAGTTGCGGAAGTTCACTTCTTCCGCCAGGCTTTCTATATCCACCCCTCCCCGGCCGCAGACCTGGACCAACTGCCGGGTGGTGACTCCCCGAACCGTGGGCGGTCGCTGAAACGATAGTCCAATACCCAATCGCGCGCGGGCATCTACCGGCCAGTCCGTCACGTCCTGATCTTGAAAATAGATCTTCCCCCGCACCACGCGGTACCGCTCAAAGCCCATAATCGTACCCAAGAGACTGGTCTTGCCCGAGCCGTTGGGTCCGAAAAGAACGTGCACCTCGCCGGGGCGGATCTCAAGGTTAATATCGTGAAGGATTTCGCGGTCCCCTACCGCTACGGTGAGGTTTTCCAGCCTAAGCATGACTTTCCCCCGCTTCACCGGTTATTGTCAGCCCGTGCTCTGCGTCGCTGCTATTATATCCCCGGACGATACGGGTGACAAGAGAGAAAGGATCCCGGCAACAGGCGGTACTCGAGGATTCGCCAACACCGACTGCACGGGTATGTAACTCAGGCAGGATAGCAATAAGGGCGGTACGGGCCCCCATACTGGGTAATAACGTTCTTGGCCAGGCGGGGATTGGGTTGACGCACTCTAATAGGGTACTGCAGCTTCTTTTCGTAAACCCACATCCGCCTCTCCCCCCTTTACCAGGATACTTCCCAGGGCCAGGGTTCATCCGGCCAGCGCCAGCAGTCGTGGCTGGGACCCCAGCCGTAGTTGAACAGCGGCCCGTAGCGGTGTTCATACTCCTGCTTCAACCCGGCCAACTCGTGCGCTACCTGGTTGAAGTCCGCCAACGCCCTATCGTCATTCGGGTGGGTATCCAAGTAGAGGTTCAGTTCCAGGGCAGAGAATTCCAGGGCCATAATCTTGCGGAGCAACTCTCTGCGGTGCGAATCCATTCATTATCCCTCCCGGCTGCCACCCAATCGGTACGGTTGGTAGAGTTCGGGGAAAATCGTACCCTTTTTTAAACCCTCCTCGGGACTGTAGCGCCGGGTATATTCCTGAAAGGGAACATAAGCCCGAGCCAGGCGCCGGGCAGGCCCGGCTCCCAGGGCCTCGCCTCCGGAAGGAGCAGACGACTCGGGCTTTTCCTTGCCTAATGCTGTCATACATACCACCTCCTGCCATCAAGATATGAGTGCGGGTCCGGCGGGGTTCACTTCCCGGGTGCACGGGGAGGGAAAGGGAAGGAGCGCAGAAAGCCGGGACCGAGCAGCAATTGCTCGGTCCCGCCGCAGGTTTCTCGTTTTTATGGTGCCTCAGGGCGGAATCGAACCGCCGACACGTGGATTTTCAGTCCACTGCTCTACCAACTGAGCTACCGAGGCACCTTCATGGCGGAGCTGACGGGATTTGAACCCGCGATCTCCGGCGTGACAGGCCGGCGTGTTAAACCGTGCTACACCACAGCTCCACAGCTCCACCACTGACGCCGTTATTATATCACGGCGTTTGCGCCGGTGTCAAACCCCGGCCTGGACCAGAAGCAGTTCGCGGATCAGCTTGGCCGCCACCAGGGAGGTAATGTCACCCACGTCCACCAGCGGGTTCACCTCCACCACATCGAACCCCACCAGACGGACCCTCTCCAGACAGCCGATTGCCCGGAAGAGTTCTTCCGGTTCTACTCCTCCCGGTTCCGGACAACCGGTCCCGGGGGCAAAGGCCGGATCCAGGACGTCAATGTCGCAGGTCAGGTACACCGGGTGGTTGCGAAGCTGGGCCACCAGTTCGGCCATAGGTGCCGCCACCCGGTGGGCGAAAAGCCTGCCACGCTGAGAATGCAGTCCCGGGTTACTTCGGCTGCCGCCTTGGCCACCGTTTTCCGTTCCCTTCATCAGCGAGGAAACCAGAGCCCGCTCTTCCGGGGCCGCCGAGCGGATGCCCAGGTGATAAACGGACAAACCCAGGTCCCTCACCAGGTGCATGGTGGTGGCGTGGGATAACCGGCTGCCCAGATACTCCGGACGCAGGTCGGCGTGGGCGTCCCAGTGGAGGACTGCCAGGTCGGGATAAAACCCGGCTAGCGCCCGAAGCACGCCGTAGGTGAGGAGGTGCTCGCCGCCTACCACGGCGATTCTCTTCTCCTGCTCTGCCAGCCAGGCCACGCAGGCTTCGATCTGCTGCAGGTTACCCGCGGTATGGCCGGGAACCAGCCTCAGGTCGCCGAGGTCGTGCAGACCGGCTTCCTCCAGACTCCGATCCAGGCGGAGGCTGTACTCCTCCAGTCCCTCGGAGACCTCCCGAATACGGGCCGGGGCGAACCGCGTACCGGGACGAAAGGAGGCGGTATCGTCCAGGGGTATTCCGACCAGTACCCACCGGCAACCTTCCCAACTGGCGGATGCCCCCAGGAACCCCCCCTTGCGCTCGACCCGAAAAGGCTCCAACAAGATCTATTCCTCTCCTCCGGCCGAGGCCGAACCGTCCAACAACTCCCGAACGAAGTTGGGCAGGGCGAAGGCCGCGCGGTGAACCGCGGGGTTGTAGTACCGGGTGGCCGCACCCCGGGACATCTCGGGCTCCACCGCCAGAGGATCGTAAACCTTGCTTCCCAAGGTGAAGCTCCAGAGGCCTCCCGGATAGGTGGGCACGCAGGCCAGATATACCCGGCAAAGGGCAAAAACCCGGGATACGGCCCGGTAGATGCGCCCCAGGAGGTCCTGGTTGAAGAACGGGGACTCGGTTTGCGCCACGAAAAGCCCGTCCTCGCGAAGCGCGCGGTGAACGTCCTCGTAGAAGGTGGCCGCGAACAGGCCTTCCGCCGGCCCCACGGGATCGGTGGAATCCACTATGATGACGTCGTAGGCTGCCGGATGCTCCCGCACGTGCACTATGCCGTCTTCGTACCGGATCTGGGCCCGGGGGTCGTCCAGGGCCAGGGCGATTTCGGGAAGGTATTGACGTGACACTTCCGCTACTCGCCGGTCGATCTCCACTAGGGTGGCGGATTCCACCGCCGGGTGCTTGAGTACCTCGCGCAGGGCTCCACCGTCTCCCCCGCCTATGATGAGCACCCGGCGCGGGCAGGGGTGGGTGTTGAGTGCCACCCAGGTAATCATTTCATGGTAGACGAACTCGTCCCCTACCGTGGTCTGGATAACGCCGTCCAGGGTCAGCATCCGACCGAAAGGCTCGGTATCGAGTACCGCCAACTCCTGGTACGGGGTTTTCTCGCGGTGTAAAGTCTCCTTCACCTTGCAAGACAGGGCCAGCGTCGGAGTTTGAAGCTCGGTAAACCACAGACCCTTCACCATTACCGCCTCCCGCCCTTCCGCCTCTCCAGCCAATCCAACACTATCTCCGCCAGTCTATCCTCTTCACCGTAACGGATCCAGCGGACTCCGGCCGGAGGCGGAACGTCTCCCACCACGGCCAATAGCTCCTCCGGGGGCGAAATAAGCTGGGGATTTACCGCCCGGCGCACCACCTCTATCTTGGGACCCGGCCGGCTCTTGAAACCCTCCAGCAACACCAAATCAAAAGGGCCGAGGGTGGCAAGCAAACCCAACAGTCCCTCGGGCCCCTCTTCCTGCTCGGATCGGTAGCACAACAGGCCCGCATCGGCGGCCAGCAATCCCACCGCTGCCGCACCCGCCTTCCGCAACCGATCGGTGTCCTTGCCCGGTACGTCGGCAAATAAATGGTGGGAATGCTTGATGACCGCTACCCGGCCCAGGCCCCGTGCCGCCAAAGCCGAAATCAGCCTCTCGATTAAGGTTGTCTTCCCGCTACCGCTCCAGCCTACAACCGCCAGAACTGGCGCTGACCCACCGGCTAACATGCTCAACTGGCCGCCGAAGGTGTTTCGGCCTTGGAGCCGCCGCTCTCCGCCTCCGCCTTCTCCTTGTACTCCTGGCTGCGGTAGTCGGTACAATGCCAGCCGCTCCCCTTGTACAGAATGGATACGTTACGGCTGAGAAGGCGCGTCACCGGCCCGCCGCACGTGGGGCAGCTGGTGAGCGGCAGTTCGGTGATGCGCTGCTGCACCTCGAAGACACCGCAACGTTCGCAGCGGTAATCATAAGCAGGCACGGCCTACACCTCCTGACGACGGTATTCGCCTTGAGAACCCTAGCCAGATTTATACGCCAGAGCCACCCGTTTGTCAAGGCCGGCCTTCCCTGAGAAAAAGGCCTCTAGGTGCTGCCTTCGCCGCCCGGTCGGCCGGGTTCGGGCTCCACGGGGCTATGGCCGGGCCGATCGGATTCGCTATTCCTGGAAGGAGTTTCGGTCTCCGACGGTGCCTCCGAAAGTGCGGACTCCCGGGCCACCCGGACCGCGGCCGCCGTGTGGGCGTCCAGCGCCACCTGCGCCGTTCCCAGCGACACCACGTAGCAGGGAAAACGCTGCATTAGCTTCACCCGGGTTCCCGGTACCAGGCCGAGGGCCAGGAGGCGCTGCAGACGCAAGGGGTCCAGAGTATCCAGTTCCACTATCCGGCACAGGGCGCCTTCTTCAAGACCGGGGAGAGGCTCACCCGCCACCGCTTGCCGACCGGGAACCTCCTCCTTTCCCCTGCCTCTACCCCCGCGAAAGCGCCACCGCCACCTCCGGCCCGGGCAGGTCCCATCTCCCTGGGAGAAGCGGCCGCCGGCCCACCGCCACCAGCAGCCCCGCATGCCGCTTCCCGTCATGCCCACCCAACGGCCTGTCCCCATCCGGTTCAAAGCCCTATCCCCCACAACAGGATTAGCCGGTTCAGCAGGTACCCGCCTGAAAAGGCCACGGCCAGCACGAGCAGCATTATCGCGGCCGCGCTCTTCAGGCCCCGCTCCCGGATCATCAGCATGGCCTGAGCCACGCAGGGTAGGAAAAGGGTCAGAACCACGCAGGCTACCAGTAATTGCTCCGGAGTCAAGGCCCCGGCAGATGCCAGGTCGTACAGTCCGGCTACCCCGTAGTCACGCCGGAAGAACCCGTAGAGGAAGGCCGGCGCCGTTTCCGGCGGCAGCCCCAGAGTTCCGACCAGAGGTGCCAGCCCCTCAAGGATCAGGTCAAAAACGTTGGCCAGTCTCGCCGCCCAGATAATCACGCTGACGGCAAGAAAGATCGGCAGCACCTCCAGGAAGTACCAGCGCATGCGAACGCAGGTCTTGGTGAGCACGTTATCCGGCCGGGGCCAGCGCAAGGGAGGCAACTCGAGGTAGAAACCGGAGGCCTCTCCGGCCAGCAGCCGTGAGGCCAGGCGACCTGCCAGGGCGAGCACCAGGGCCACCACGCCTGCCCACAACAGCAGGGCCCGGGGATAGGAGGAAAGAAGGGCCAGGGTCACTCCCAGTTGGGCGGAACAGGGTACTCCCAGGGCCAGGAGCAGGGTGGCGATCACCTTTTCTCTCCGGGTCTCCAGAGTACGGGTTACCAGCGTGGCCATGGTACCGCAGCCCAACCCGAGAACCAGCGGGATTACCGCGCGGCCGTTCAGGCCGACGAACTTGAGAATCCGGTCCGCCAGCAAGGCAAGGCGCGGAAGGTAACCGCTATCCTCAAGCAGCGAGAAAACCAGGAAGAACATCCCTACCACGGGCAGGACGATGGCGACGGCATACCGCAAGCCCAGGGTAACCACCCCGTATTCCATGCCGATCAGTTCCCTCAGCCACGGCCAGGGCAGGGCGGCCACCCAGGCATTGACCTGCGGATTGATAACCCGCTCGAACAGGCCTTCCTCGAGCAACCCTACCAGCCAGCCCGCACCGAATCGGCCGACGAATTGGTAGAGGCCGAGGTACAGTACCAGGAGCAGAATCGGTATGCCCGGCCAGGGCCGAATGACCCACTCGCCGATCCTGGTCCCGAGACCCGTCCGGGCTTGGGGCGGGCGCGAGACCACCCCCTCGGCCAGTTCGGCTCCTACCCGGTAGTACTCCCGCATTAGAACGTAGCGAAAAGGATGCCGGCAGGCGGAGCGAAGTTTCTCGACCTGGCTTTGGATCTCCCACGCCCGTCCGGCCTCCCGCTCCGCTACCAGCGCCGTCACCTCGGGGTCTCCGGCCAGGAGCAGTAAGGCCACCGCCCTCCGGGCCACCGGGTAAGAGGCCTTGAGGAGACCGCTCAGCTGCTCAACGGCAGTCTCCAGTTCGGCCGAAAGCCGGTACGCAGGGGATGGCACTTGAGTACTCATACTGCCTCCCTCTCACCCGTCCGGTGCCAACTCCGGGATACGGATGCCTTTAGCTCTTCCAGCCCGCGTCCGGTGGCCGCCGCAGTTCCTACCACCGGAATGCCCAGCCGCTCCTGAAGCCGAGCCAGGTCCACCTTTATGCCGGCCCTTTCCGCTTCGTCCAGCATGTTAACCACGAGTATTAGGGGCAACCCGGTATCCATGAGCTGGAGGGTCAGCGCCAGCGAGCGCTCCAGATGCTTGCCGTCAACCACGTGCAGTACCAGTTCCGGACCCGTGAACAGGATGGCTCTCGCCACCTTCTCTTCCTCGGTAATGGGTAGCAGGGAATAGAGACCCGGCGTGTCGATTACTTCCCACGTCCGGTTGCCGATCACCGCCCGTCCCCTGGTTACTTCCACCGTGGTACCGGGATAATTGGAGATGGTGGCATACATTCCGGTCAGGGCCCAGAACAGGGCGCTCTTCCCTACGTTGGGCGCGCCCATCAGGACCAACCGCGGGCCGGTTTCCCTGCCCTTCACCTCACCCTCCACCGCTCTGACCTCCGAAATTGATTATCATTCTCAATAAGCGAGAAGAAGAAAAAGAACCATGCGGTTCGTAAATGGTCACGGGCTTCAGCCCGGTAATACTATCCGGTAATACTATAATGATAACGTCTCTCATTTGTCAAGATGAACTACGTCTGCATATCCCAATGTCGCCTTAGGCGGTACCGGGCGCTCCCCATTCCGTACTATCACTTGGCCGACCGAACCAGCACTCGCCCTGCCCTCCGGGGCCTTGCGGCTCCAGCGCCATCCGTGGCGCCCGGTACCGCTTGCCGGCCCAAAGCTGCGCCGTGGCTACGGTTTCACCGGTACCCGCAGCGTGTCGGTTCCCGAACCGGGCGCCGGCCGGCAGACGATCTAACCCTGCCTTGAAGCGCCGGGGGCAGCCGGGCGCCGCCCTATTGCCGCCTGCAGGAGTGGGTGAAGGCCACCCGGCGGCCGCCCGTGCCCGTTGCTCAGATTCTTCCGGCGGCAATAAGTACGTTGCGCTGGTGTACCGCGTCCGGGGCGTTGGTGTTATGGGTGCGGCTGTTATAGAAGTACAGGTCGAAGTGGCCGGAAAAATCGTTGTCCGGGATGCTTTCCACGTCGTGGGGCATACCCGCCATGGAGGCCGCCAGCACCCTGCCCTCCACGTCCAGGAGTGCCGGCCGCTTGCTCCAGGACCAGGTGCCGCCGAAGACCGCCTTCATTACCGCGGTGTCCGCCCGGGTTAGGGGTTCGGAGTCGGCGTGATTGGACCCCCCCAAATGGCGGACCCGAAAACTGCGGCCGGTGTAGAAGTCGGTCAGCGTGGCCACCGTCCCCGGGTTGTATACCCAGCGCGCCCACTCCCAATCCAGCAGCTCGCCGTAGCCCTCCCGCTGTTCCCCGCGCGGGCCGGCCACTGACACGGGTTGCGAGCTTCCGACCGGAATGTAGAGGGGTTGGCCGGGCATCAATACCTCCGAGTGCAGCCGATTGGTGGCGTAAATGGCCCCCACCGTTGTGCCGAACCGCCGGGCCAGAGAACCCAGGGTGTCTCCGCTCACCACCCGGTACAGGATGACCTGGTGCCCGCTGTCCGCACCGCGATCATCCTCCGAGGCGCGGTCCCGGGGTATCTGCAGCAGCTGCCCCCGCAGCAGGACCTCGCCGGGCAACCCGTTGAGCTGTTTCAACCTGTCCACGGAAGTGCCTACTCGCCGGGCGAGAAGATACAGGGTATCTCCCGGCTGTACGCTGTAGGGCAGGTAGCCTTCGGCAGCGATGGGAACAAGTAGGGTCTGCCCGGGATAGATGAGGTCTTGACCCAGCCCGTTCAGCCGCCGAATCGCTTCCACCTCACGACCGTGACGGCGGGATATTAAGTACAGGGTATCACCCGGCTGCACGCGGTAGACCAACCCGTCTCCTTCTCTCAGGACCGGCAGGTACAGAAACTGCCCGGGTCTAAGGTCGGTACCCGGTTGGTTCAACGTCTGAATCTCGGCCACCGTGGTCCCGTAACGCTGAGATAGAAGCCACAGCGTGTCGCCGCCACTCACCCGATAGCCCCAGTAGGCCCCCTCGGCCGCCAGGGCCTGTCCAACCCAAAATTGCAAAAACAATCCCCACACCACCGCGGCCAGAATCCACCTGAGCCTCCGCACGGTCTTCCCTCCCTCGTAGAATTGGCGCTTGGGCTCTGGGCCCAGTTTTGGGATGACAAGTTCTACGAGGGAAGGGACAACCCTCTTGGTAAATTATGCCCGGCCTTTCTTCTCCCCCGTCGCCCGGTCCGGGCCCCTTTCGGGTGCCAGAAGGTTGACCAGTCCCATCAGCGCCGCCGGGTTCTTACCCAAGGAACGGGCCAAGTTGGCCAGGCCGGAAGCGGCTTCGTGATCTGAGCCGCCGAGCACCGCGGCCAGCGCTTTCTGCAGCGCGGGCTCGGAGGCCGCAGAGGGCTCCGCAGGCAGCGCCCGAACCGCTCCGGAACTCTGCTGCAGGTAGTCCACTATGGCCAGGAGGGTATAAAGGCTCAACAGCCCTACCAGCTGCTCGGAGCCGACCTTGCCGGGAGCCTGGCGCTCGAGCAGGGAAAGGAAACCGGAAATCGCACTACCGGCCACGCTATCGCCTCCGCTTCAATGTGACGACCGGTAAACAGTATATGCCCTCCCTGATCAACCGGTCCCAACCCGAGCCTAATTGGACAGGGCAACCCGGGCGGGCCCAGCAGCGCTCACCGGCCTGCCTGGCTACTCCTCTCTACCCAAAAAACAAAACCGAGGCCCCTTTTGGGGACCCCGGTGTAGAAAGCTGTGAGCCGGAAGCTACTTCTTCGGCTTGGGCATAAGCTCCTCGAACAGGGCGTCGTCGAAGGTCCGTACATCGGCCAGTGCCTTGCGGTACTTGATCCAGTCGATTTCCCGCTCGCCGGTGAGCTTCTGGGTGTTGAAGGCGTTGAAGCCCATGTAGGCCTCGCCGCACATGTTGGCACCCAGCCAGTACAGTTGGGCCGACTTGAGGAGATCCCAGAAGTAGCGCTTCTTGGAGCGTACGCTCTCAATAGTGTTCATGGAGCACATGGGCATGATATTGGTCAGCGTCCACACCATCTTGTCGATGTAAGCGTCCAGCAGGCTGAAATCGGTCTGAAGGCCCTTGAGCTCCTCCATGGCCTTCTGGTATTCCTCTCCGGTCTTGAACTCGCCGTAGACGATCTCGCCGTTGTCGACGTACTTCTCGGTAATTACCCGAGGGTCGCGGACCCATTCGCCCTTGGCGTTCTTCTTGATGGGTACAGCCTTGGTAACCAGGCCGAGGCGCTCCATCTTGTAGGCGCTCCACAGCTCGTTGGACACCGCGCTCCACATGGCCTGCTCCATGGAGAGGTTCCAGGGCAGGAAGTCGGTGGCGCCGCCGACCGGAGCCGACCCGTGGCGGGTACCGGCCTGCCCGAAGGAGGCGGTATCGGCGGCCACGGTAAAGTCGCACGCCTGGCCGATCTCCTGGCCGCCGGCCACGCGCATACCGTTGCACCGGCAGATCACGGGCTTGCGGGCCTTAAGGATGGCATCCACCATCCCGGAGAAGAGGTCCATGTACTGGATGTACTCCAGCGGCCGCCGGCTGTAGTACTCGGCGTACTCCTTGGTGTTACCGCCGGTGCAGAACGCACGGTCTCCGGCCCCGGTGAAGATGATGGCCACCACGTCCCGCTCCATGGAAGCCCTATGCATCCCGGCAATTACGCCCTTGACCATCTCGGTGGTGTAGGAGTTGTACTGGGCGGGGTTGTTCAGGGTGATCCACGCAGTGTAGAGCCCCTCCACTACGTTTCCCTTGGGGTCTACCACGGGCTTCTTTTCATACATTGTGCATGGGGGCTCGGTACCGAAGAACTCATCACCGAACAGATGGTGATCCTTGGGCTCGTTGTCACGTACCAGCCAATCCAGTGCCATAGACATTCCTCCTTATCCCAAACTGTTTATTAGAAGTCGGGGGTCAGTACCACCCGTTTGGTCAACCGGCCACCATGAGAGTCCCTGAAGGCCTGCTCGATCTGGCTCATGGGACGCAGTTCCACGAAGGGCTCCACCTTGATCCTGTCGTCCAGTACCATCTGCAGCACTTCCGGATAGTACTGCGGCTTGCATCCCCACGTGCCGATGATCTCCGCGTCAAAGGCCATGAGCCGCGACAGCATGTACTCTACCTTCTGCATGCCGTAACCCACTACTATTAGTTTGCCGATAAAGGCCAGTAATTCCAGGGCGGTCTCCTGGCCGACCTTGCTCCCGCTGCACTCAAAAATCTTCCACCCGTAGTTGGAGGGGAAGCCGTTGGCCTTGCAGTAAGCGCGGAATTCGTCCCGGACGTCCTTGACCGATTTGTCGGCGGTGCTTATGGCGTGGGTGGCCCCGAACTGCAGAGAGCGCTCCAGCTTTTCCTGGTTGCGGGCGATGGCCACTACCGCCTTGGCCCCCATCACCGAGGCAATCTGGGTCATATATACCCCGATTCCGCCGGTAGCGCCTATGACTACTACTAAGTCTCCTTCCTGCAGGTCCGCCCTCTTGGCGGCCTGATAGGGGGAGGTAATGGCGTCGGCCACTACCGCCAGGTATTCCAGAGGTTTACCCTTGCGGTCCTCCACCACGCAAAGGTCAACCGCCGGCACCGGGATGTGGCTCGAGAAACCCCCGTAAATGCCGTAGCTGTTACCCGGCATCTTTTGGTTAAGGCAGCGGTTCTCCCGGCCGGCCGCGCAGATGGGACAGTTGTGGCAGGGCATTACCGCGGGGATAATTACTTCCTTGCCGATCAGACTGGCCTCTCCCGCCACCACCCTGCCGCTAATTTCGTGCCCCAGGGTCAGCGGCGGCTTGGTCACCGTGG
Organism: Clostridia bacterium; assembly: GCA_024653205.1. Taxonomy (NCBI): domain Bacteria; kingdom Bacillati; phylum Bacillota; class Clostridia; species Clostridia bacterium. The sequence goes on from JANLFO010000010.1 coordinate 27,384, forward strand.
GCACCCCGTCGTAGAAGTAACCCACGTCGGTGTGACATACGCCGCAGGCGGCAACCTCCACCAGGGCCTCTCCAGGCTTAAGCTCGGGCACGTCGATACTGGTCCGCACCAGCTTGCCCGGCTCTGCCATCTGCCAGGTTTCGATCTTACTGGGCACGCCCAAGGCTAGCACCTCCCTTTCCAAACCAGCACCTTTCTTTCGGCTCTTACCTGCCCCGCCACACCGGCTTTCTCTTCTCCAGGAAGGCGTTCAGGCCTTCCACCGCGTCCGCAGTACGCATCAATTCCTCCAGGTAGATGCGGTCGATGACCTCCATACCGCTGCGGAAGTCGCGGTTCAGCCCGGCCTTCACCGCCTTCTTGGTCAAGGCCAGGACCACCGGGCTCTTATCCGTGAATTTAGTTAAGAAGCTCTCTACTTCCGCCTCGAAGTTCCCGGCCGGCACCACTTTGTTCACCAGCCCCAGTTCGTACGCCCGCCGCGCATCAATAGTTTCCCCGCTCAGGATGAGTTCCATGGCCGGAACGTAGCCTGCGAGCCGGGGGAGGAGATAGGCGGCCACGGGAGGGAAGACACCCACGGCAATTTCCGGCTGACCCAGCTTGGCCCTTTCGGATGCTACCACCAGGTCACAGGCCAACACCAGCTCGCATCCCCCGCCCAGCGCCGCGCCGTTGACCGCCGCCACTACCGGCTTGTCTATGGCGTCTATGGTGTGGAAGATCCGGTCAAATACCGCTACCATGTCCGCCACCTTGTCCGGCTTGTGGTCGCCCACGTCCACGCCGGCGGAAAAAGCCCGACCCTCGGCGTTGATGAGAATGACGCCCGTGTCCTCTTTGGCGGCCGCCTCCAGGGCCTGCACCAACTCCTGCATCATGGCAATGTTCAGTACGTTCAACGGCGGCCGATTAAGGGTTATGCGGCTGACGCCGTCCTGGGAAGCCACCTTGAGGCATTCGTAACCCACTACGCTTCCCCCCTTTCGCGGCTCATCTTTCTCCGCCGCCCGTTCCCGTTCCTTCACTCTTTAGGGTGAAGTGGGAGTTAACCCGCCGGAGCGAAGAAACGCCTTATTCGTTACAGCTACTTGAGCTGGGCCAGGAAGGATGCCGCCGCGCACAGGGTTCCGATCACTCCGGCGACGTTGGGTCCCATGGCGTGCATGAGCAAATACGTCTGCGGATTGGCCTCCGCCGCCACCTTGTGCGAAACCCGCGCCGCCATGGGCACCGCCGACACGCCGGCCGAACCGATAAGGGGATTGATCGGTTCCCGGCTGAACAGGTTCATCAACTTGGCAATTAGAATCCCGCCCGCGGTACAGGTGGCAAAGGCTACTACCCCTAAGGCGAAGACAAACAAGGACTGGGGCCGCAGGAAGGTTTCCGCGCTCATGGTGGCACCCACACCTAGTCCCAGGAATATAGTTACAATGTCCATGAGGGCCGTACGCGCGGTTTCGGTCAGCCGGCCTACCACTCCGCACTCCATGAAGAGGTTACCCAGCATGAACATGGCCATCAGGGGTGCGGACTCCGGAAGGATCAGGATGATAATTATGCACGCCACTACCGGGAAGAGTATTTTTTCGGTCTTTGAAACCTTGCGCAATTGCCGCATGACCCTTCCGCGTTCCTCTTTGGTGGTTAAGGCCTTCATTATCGGCGGCTGGATGATCGGAACCAGAGCCATGTAGGAGTAGGCGGCCACCGCCGTCACCCCGAGAAGGTGGGGAGCTAAATTGCTGGTCAGGTAGATGGTCGTAGGGCCGTCTGCGCCCCCGATGATGCCGATAGAGGCTGCCTCGGGAATGCTGAAGCCCAGAAGAAGAGCCCCGAAGAAGGTGATGTACACCCCGATCTGCGCTGCCGCTCCCAAAAGCAGCGTCTTGGGATTGGCGATAACCGGTCCGAAATCGGTCATGGCTCCCAGCCCCAGAAAGATAAGAGGGGGTATGAGTTCCGTCTTGATACCGTAACTGTAGAAGAGATCAAACAGGTGCCCCGGCGCCATGAGATCCGCCCGGGGGAAGTTGACCACAAAGACGCTGAAGCCAATGGGCACCAGCAGCAGAGGCTCGACCTTCTTGGCTATTCCCAGGTACAGCAGAACAAAGGCCACGAGCCACATGACTGCCTGGCCCCAGGTAAGATCCATAAGGCCCATGCGTTGGACGAAGTCAAAGACGTTACTGAGGGCCATATTCATCCTCCCCTTTCCCTACCCGCTCCCGATGAAGGCGCCAGCCGCCCCGGGCTGGCAAGCAGGTAGTCTGTATGCTGCATACACGAGGAAAGTAAAAACCGGCGGGTCGCCCGCGCCAGGAGCGACCCGCCAACCTTTGGGCTTACTCGATAATGGCCATAACCATTCCCGTGTCCACTACGTCGCCGGGTTTCACCTTGATATCCTTGATGGTGCCGCTGGCCGGCGCCACCACGTCAACGTTCATCTTCATGGCCTCTATGACCACAACCGTCTGGTTAGCCTGCACCTGGTCGCCGTCCTTGACCAGTACCGAAACCACTTTACCGACCATGGGGCAAACCAATTCTGTAGCCATTGCCATTCCTCCTCATTTCTTTTCCATTCTTTGTACTACCCGGCCTACGGCATACACGGCCAGCCCCAGAATCGCCAGAACCACAAATACATTGGCCAGTCCGATGGCGCTTACCGAGACCGCCTTGCTCCAGTCGATCACGACCGCACCTCCCCGCACCTGGGTGGGTTGCACCCTACTTGCGGTAACCCAGCACGTAGCCGGAGATGATGACCTTCTGGATGTTGGAGGTGCCTTCTACCACCTGGAACGACTTGGCGTCGCGCAGGTAGCGGGCCACCGGGTACTCCTCGGAGTAACCGTAGGAGCCGTAAATTTTCATGGCCTCATTGGCCGCCTTAACTGCGGCTTCGGCCGCGTAGTACTTGGCCATGGAGATCTCCTTGGTGTTACGCACATTGGGGTCCTGGTCTTTCTGCCACGCCGCCCGATAGACCAGGAAGCGCGCCGCCTCCTCTTCCACCGCCATCCGGGCGATTTCGTCCTGGATCATCTGGAAACGGCCGATAGGCTGCCCAAACTGGGTCCGCTGGTTGGCGTACTCCACCGACGCCTTCAGACAGGCCGCGGCCACGCCCAGGGCCCGGGCGGCGCAGCTCAGGCGGGTATTGTCAAGCTGCCACATGCAGATCTTGAACCCGTCACCCTCTTGCCCGACGAGCGCCTCTTTGGGTACCCGGCAGTCCTCAAAGGTAACTTCCCCCGTGGGAGCGCAATGAATACCCAGCTTATCCTCAATGGGCCGGGCGGAAAAACCGGGGGTATTGGTGTCTACGATGAAGCAGGACATGCCCTTGGCCCCGGCGGACGGGTCCGTCTTGGCGTAGACCAGGAGGCAATCGGCCACGTGGGCGTTAGAAATCCACATCTTGCTGCCGTTCAGGATGTAGTAGTCGCCGTCCTTCTTGGCCGTGGTCTTCATGGAGGCCACGTCGGAACCGGTATCGGGCTCGGTAATGGCAAAGCCACCGATTATCTTTCCGGATACCAGGCCGGGAATGTATTTCTTCTTCTGCTCCTCCGTACCCCACCGGAGCAGCGTGTATGCCGGACCGTGGGCCTGCATGTTGAAAGGCAGGGTATGGGCCGCGCTGACCTTGGCGATCTCCTCGCACATGATCACCGAGGCCAGGAATCCGGCTTCGTTTCCGCCGTACTCCTCCGGGATCAGGCAGCCGAAGAAGCCCAGCTCACCCATTTTCTCCACCAGTTCCCGGCGGAAGCGGTGGGCCTTATCGTCCTCCTCCAGCTTGGGGGCAATCTCCTTAGCCGCGAAGTCCCGGGCTAGATCCTGGAAGGCAAGGAGTTCATCGCTCAAGGAGAAATCCATTTGACCGCCCTCCTTACGGGTTACAGGTTAATGTTAGAGTACTTGCGCCACGGGCGCACTTCCTGCTTGTTCTCCAGCACGTCCAGGGCCCGGTTAATGTACTTGCGGGTTTCGCTGGGCATGATCACGTCGTCCACGTAACCCCGGGCTGCCGCCTGGTACGGGTTCTCGTAAAGGTCGCGGTACTCCTTGATCCTCTGGTACTGCACCTCCTCCGGGTTCTCGGCCGACTTGATCTCCTTGGCAAAGATCACGCTGGCCGCAGTCTCCGCCCCCACAATGGTGATGCGGGCAATGGGCCAAGCGAACACGATGTCTGCGCCGGTATCCTTGCAGCACATACCCAGATAGGCGCCGGCGAAGGACTTACGCAGGATTACCGTCACCTTGGGAACCGTGGCGTCGATGTACGCATAGAGCATCTTGGCCCCGTGCCTGAGAATGCCCTTCCACTCCTCGCGGGACCCGATCCAGTACGCCGGGGTGTCGTGCAGGTTGATGAGCGGGATGTTGAACAGGTCGCAGAAACGTACGAAGCGGGCCACCTTGTCCGCGGCGTCGCAGTCTATGCCTCCGGCGAGCCAAGCCGGCTGGCTGGCGACAATGCCGCAGGAACGCCCGTTGAACCGGGCAAAGCCCACAATGACGTTGCGGGCGAAGTCCTTCATGATCTCGAAGAAATACCCGTTGTCCACGATGCGATTTATGACTTCGTGCATGTCGAAGGGCTTGAACGGCTCCGCCGGTACCAGCGTGTCCAGTTCGGGAATGAGCCTTTCGGGGTCGTCGTTGCAGGGAATACGCGGTGGCTTCTCCCGATTGTTGGAGGGGAGGAAGCGGAGCAACTCTTTGGCCTTGTCCAGGCAGTCCTTATCGTCTTCGGCCACAATGTGGGTGGAACCCGACTTCACCGCGTGCGCCTCTACCCCGCACAGCTTCTCCAGGGTGATGTCTTCGCCGGTCTGGGTCTTGACGAACGCGGGTCCGGCAATGCCCATGAAACCGGTCTTGCGGCACTGGATGATGAAGTCCTGCATTATCGGATGGTAGGCTTGGCCACCCAAACACGGACCCATCAGCAGGGCGATCTGAGGAACGATTCCCGAGGCCAGGATCTGGGAACGGAACAGCCAGGCATAGGCCTCTAAGGTATCCATCCCTTCCTGCAGCCGGGCCCCGCCGGAGTCGTTCATCCCTATGAAGGGGATGCCCTGTTTCTTGGCGAAATCGATCATTTCCGCGAACTTCTTGCCGTGATACTCGCCGAAGGTACCGGCCATCACCGTATAGTCTTCAGCGGCCACGGCCACCATCCGTCCCTCTACCCGCCCGTATCCGACGATCACGCCTTCGGCCGGCAGCACACGACCGGCCATACCAAAGGCGGTTTGGCGGTGGGTAACCCACATGCCCACCTCGGTAAAGGTTCCCGGGTCAAAGAAGTATTCGATGCGCTCCCGGGCGGACATCTTGCCGGCCTTGTGCTGGGCTTCCACTGCCTGAGGGCCGCCCATGGCCAGGAGCCTCTGCTTCTTCTCCTGGTACTCCTTGTAAATGGTGGCATGATCCTTAAACATGTCCGCATAAACGCCCATTAGTCATCCCCCTCTTGGCCGTGGTTTTCTACCCTGGAAGTGGCCGTCACCGTGGAGACATGCAAATAAAATGCCAGGATAAACGCCGTGGCCTCAGTTTCTTTTCTGTTCAAAAATCAAACCCCAAGGCCGCGATGTTCACTTTCAAGACAGGCCACGGCCCCAACTGGGGACCGTGGCCTGCACCGCGGTCTACTACGCCTCTCCCAATTCTTTTAATTTCTTCCACAGGGTAGTGCGGCTGATCCCCAGGCGCTCTGCCAGTTCCGTACGGTTGACTCCCCACCGGGAGTGCGCCAGGCGCAGGATCTGCTTCTCCATATCCTCCAGGGTGCCGAGCCGAATGACCAGTCTGCTGCCTTCCTCATCGGAGAGAGCAGAGGGCACTTCGCTCGGCGACTTCCGCACCAGCTCCTCAAAGAGTTCCTCGAAGACCTGGTCGGCATCTTCCGCTCCGGCGGCCAGGACACAGTAGCGCTCGATGAAGTTCTCCAGCTCCCGAACGTTGCCCGGCCACTCATAGGATTCCAGTCGCTTGATGAGGATTTCTTCGGGCCGTCTGACCAGGAGCCGGTGTTCCTGGGAATAGCGGCGAATGAAGTGCTCGACCAGCAGCGGAATATCTTCCTTGCGCTCCCGCAGCGAGGGGATCTTGAGGCTCAATATGTTCAGGCGGAAGAACAGGTCGGCGCGGAAGGCTCCGTCCTGGACCGCCTGGCGCAGGTTCTTGTTGGTGGCGGCGATAACCCGCACGTTGACCGGTATTACCCGGCTCCCCCCCAGGCGCATGACCTCTTTCTCCTGCAGTACCCGAAGCAGCCTGGCCTGCAAAGGGGAGGGCATTTCCCCGATTTCGTCCAGGAAGATGGTACCGGTGTGAGCAAGTTCGAACAGCCCCGGTTTCCCACCTTTTCTGGCCCCGGTAAAGGCCCCCTCTTCGTAACCGAAGAGCTCGCTCTCCAGGAGGTTCTCGGGCAGCGCCGCGCAGTTAACGGCCACAAAGGGCCCGTTCTTGCGCCGGCTGTGGGCGTGAATGCTTTGGGCAAATAGTTCCTTCCCCGTACCGGTCTCCCCGTACAAGAGCACGGTGGAGTCCGTCAGCGCGTAACGCTTGGCCTTTTCCACCGCCTCCTTGAGGGCTTCGCTCCTGCCGATGATGTCCCTAAAGTTGAATCTGGTAACCAGGCCCTTATGGTAGAGTTCGCGCCGGATTTTGGCTTCCAGCTGGATGATCCTGGTTACGTCCTGGAGGGTAAGCACCAGCCCTATATTCTCCTCACCCAGGGTCATGGGGACGCGGTTTACGACTATGCTTAAGTCCCCAAAGCGACATAGCTCGCCGTTAACGGCGCTGGCATCACCGTACACCTGGGCCAAACTGGGATTTGTAGCCGCAACTTCCGCTACGGGCTGTCCGAGGACCTCACGGGGATCCAGCCCCAGGAGTTGGGCGGCCACGGGATTGCACAGACTTACGCGACCCTGCTGGTCCACGGCCAGAATCCCTTCGGAGGCGGAATCGAGAATGGTCTGGAATAACTCCGCCCGGGCCATCTCCCGCCGCCGGACCATGATCAATTCCTTGGCCCGATGCACCGCCCGCACCAGTGAATTGCGGCTGGACTGCACCAGCACGCCCCGCATGCCCTGGGCTTCGGCCATCTGCACGATGCATATGCCCGTGCACACCACCGTATCCACGCCTTCATGACGCGCCTGCACTATCTGCTCGGCCAGTTCGTCCTCCGTGCGGTAGAAGAAGGTGTTGACCTCTATACCCAGCATGCGCTGCAGAAGGCCGAAGTCAAAGTTGCGGTCGCTCTTGAAGTAACCTACATAGGCGATCTTCCGGCCAAGCTGCTTACCCTTCCACAGGGCCTGGAACAGCTCGAAAGAACCGATCTCGATGTTGATCACCGGGATGGAGACTACCCGGCGGATTTGGGCACCGGTGGCCCCACGGCTGATAATAACCTCGACCCCGTTCTTTTCGATTTCCCGGGCAATCCGTTGCGCCTCACCCAGGACTTCTTCTCTGATGAGGATGGGTTCTCCCAACTCCTCCGCCACTTCCTGAGCCAGCCTGGTCATCTCAGGATAGGTGGAGATAAGGGCAATATGGGTGTCCATGGAGTATCCCTCCCTTGCCCCGCGCGGCCCCGGCCTCTTAGCGGGCTGCAGTCCGAGTACTGCGCCCCATGCTCCCCGTAGCTGGCGGATCCCCACTCTTTCCCTCCCGGCATCCTGGTTCCCCCTCGTACCGATCGCTTCGCCGGCCGAACTAGGGCTCGAGCGTCGGGTTCCGGCGGGCACACCGCGCAAGAACCCGTCCATGGCGCCGGCGCGGCTTCGGCCATCCGTGGCCTTCGGCCCGCCTCCACAGTCGCTTGCGCCGAGTTCGGTGCCCGGCGAGGCTTTAGGTACTCGGTGGAACCAGGACTGCCGGAGGAAAGCGGGGATAATCCGTGCTCCCTCTAGGCCTTGACGAACTCGTAGCTAAGCTGCCCGTCCGGCATCCTTACCACCTTCAGACGAACCGGCAGCCCTACGGCGAGTTCCTGCTCCGGCACCTCCTTGCTCATGCGACCAAAGACCTTTAGACCGTCGAACTCGGCCATGGCCAAGGTATAGGGGACGTCGGCTTCGAACCCGGTGGGGGCGTAGTTGGCAGTGGTGAAACTCACCAGCCGTCCCGTGCCCTGTATGGGCTCGAGGACTACCTTATCGGAGAGACAACGGTAACAATCCGCCCGTGGGGGAAAATAGCGAGCCCCACACTGGGTGCAGCGGCTGGCTACGACCTCTCCGCGCTCGAGGTGATCTACGAACGCCGCGACCTTAGTCTGCGCAGTAAAGCTGATCCGGCCGAATTTCTCGAAGCCCATGTGCCTACCTCCCCAGAATGGTAACCGCCCCGTAAATGCCTACGCCTCCGATATTATGCACCAAACCTATCTCCGCTCCCTTTACCTGCACGGGCCCGGCCTCACCCCGGAGTTGCAGTACAATCGTGCGTATCTGGGAACCGCCGGTGGCCCCGATCGGGTGCCCTTTGGAAAGCAATCCTCCGTCCACATTGACCGGTATCCTACCCTCAACATAGGTCTCGCCCTCGCGGATCAACTCTGCCCCTTTGCCCGGTTCGGCAAAGCCCAAATCTTCGTAGGCCATGAGTTCGGCGATGGTGAAACAATCGTGTACCTCGGCCACATCGATGTCCTTGGGCCCCACACCGGCCATGGCATAGGCCTGACGAGCGGCCTCACGGGCGCAACTTAATCCGGTAAGATCCTCGCGTCCGGTAAGGGTCATGGGCGCGCTGGCCGCACCTAGGCCCAAGATCCAGACCGGCTTCTGGCTGATCTCCTTGGCCTTCTCCGCCCGAGCCAGGATAAGGCAGGAAGCTCCGTCGGCATTGGCGCAGCAGTCGAATTTCTTAAGGGGGGTGGAAATGTATTCGGAGGTCAGGACTTGCTCCAGGTTGAGGCCCTTGCGATATACCGCCTTCTCGTTAAGGGCACCGTATTTGGCCGACTTCACCCGGATCAGGGCCAAGTCTTTCTCGGTAGTACCGTAGCGGGCAAAGTGGGCCCGGGCGTGCATGGCGTAGTAGGCCGGCATCATGGTCCCGAAGGGCGATTCCCACATGATGTCTGCCCCGCGACCCATGCGCTCCTGGGAGTCGGCAGAGCTGATCTCGGACATCTTCTGGAAACCCAAAACCACTACGATGTCGTGCAACCCGGACTTTATCAGGGAATACCCGGCCCGTAAGCCCATACTGCTGGAGGAACAAATCGTCTCCAGACAGAAGGTGGGCTGGGGATTAAGCCCCAGATACTCGGCGATCAGCCCGGAGGGGCTGCGCTGCTTGTCGTATTCCGGGGCGGAGCAAATAACGGAGGCATCGATATCCTTTACGGTTATGCCCGCATCTGCCATGGCCTCCCGGAAGGCCTCGAAGGCCAATTCCCGTATGGACCCTTCATAACCTCTGACAAAAGCACTCTGACCCACTCCGATGATGGCGACGTCCTTAGCCATTCTGAACTCCCTCCTAACCGCCCATAACCATGCCGCCGTCAACGCACAATACCTGGCCGGTTATGAAACTTGCTTCCGGCGAGGCCAAGAAAACCACCGCCGGCGGTATCTCCTCCACCTCGCCGAAACGGCCCATGGGGATACGGGCCAGGTACTTCTCCCGGAACCGGGGATCGGTAGCGATCTTAGTGGTCATTTCCGTCTTGGCCATGGGAGAGATGCAGTTCACGGTAATGTTGTATTCGGCCAGCTCGCGGGCGGCGGACTTGGTAAAAGCCACAATACCTCCCTTGGCCGCCGAGTAGTTCACCTGCCCGATGGTACCCACCAGACCGGCCGAGGAGGTGACGTTAATGATCCGGCCGTACTTCTGCTCCGCCATTCGGCGGGCCACCGCCTGGGTACAGTTAAAGGTGCCTTTGAGGTGCACGTTGATGACCGCGTCCCACTGCTCTTCCGTCATCTTGAGCAGCATGGCCGGCCGGGTAAAGCCCGCGTTGTTGAAGAGCACGTCAATGCGGCCGAACTCCTTCATGGCCGCTTCCACCATTTCTTCTACTTGCCCGCGGTTGCCCACATCTACTTGGACCGTAAGCACCCTCCGACCTAATTCCCGGCACTTCTTTACTACCTCGTCCTCCTCGGAAAGCTTGCGGCTGAGCAGGACCAGATCGGCTCCCTCGGCGGCAAAAGCCTCGGCCACGGCGCTGCCGATCCCCTGCCTGGCCCCGGTCACAATCGCTACCCTTCCCTGTAAGCGCATATACCTATTCCTACCTCCTCCCTTGAGCCGCTGAACTCGGGTACCCTGCCAAACCGGCCTGAAGTCATCCCTCAAGCCGGTACCGGCGAACCAGAGCGTGATAAACACCGGTATTGCGGGTGAGCAACTCCTGCATCTCCGGCGAGACGTCACCCACGATCCGTGCCGGCACCCCCAGGACCTTCTTGGCCGCCGGGATGACCGTTCGCGAGGTCACCAGCGCCCCGGCGCCGATTATGCACTCGTCGCCGATTTCCACCTCGTCCATAATAATGGCTCCCATACCCACGGTAACGTGGTAGCCCAGGACGGCGCTGTGGATGATGGCCCCATGTCCGATGTGACAGTTGGGACCGAGCCTGACCGGAAGATGCTCTGCCAGGCAGTGCATCACGCAGTTGTCCTGCACGTTGGAACCGGCACCGATAATTATGGGGCCCAGATCCCCCCGAAGACGAGCACCCGGCCCGACGAAACACCCTTCGCCGACGACTACCTCTCCTATGAGGGTAGCCTCCGGGTGAACGAAGGCACTGGGAGCTATGGATGGGGTTTTGCCCTCAAAAGAGTAGATGGCCACCGCCGTTGCTCCTCTCGAAACGCGTATCTTGCCGCCGTCATGAAGTCCATTCTACATTCTCCCGGAGGTTTCCTGCTCAGAAACTTTCGCCGCCTTCCCCCCGCCCTGAGGATAAAAAGCGGCAGCCGTGTCCGGCTGCCAAACCATGGGTGGGGTGGTTGATAAGGATGCGAACCCAATATTGGGTCGCTTTCGCAGTTGGAAAACGTTTAAGTACCGGCCTTACCGTTCGTTCAGCCATAAAAACACCCGAAAAGTTACCCGACACCACTCAGAAGTATACACCGCCAGGATTAAACGTGCAAGAGCAACCGCTACCAGCTCTGCCAACAGGAGGATGACCGCCCTGGTGGTCTTGACGCCGACGTCTACTGCCGCCGCGGCCACCTCTACCCTCTGCCAAGTCTGTAATCGTAGAGCAGCCAGATTATCTGGTTTCTTACTAGGCCGATTATAGGGGTCTGCCCGCCAAGGCGACATCCCTTAAAGGGAGCAAAACCAGATTAGCCTCGGAGCGGCATCGGATTAGCCCAAAAGGGCGAACCCGGACGGCCCAGTGCAAGGGCTACCCGTCTCGCGGTGAACGCCGGGCCTCTGCCCGGCCTGAGAACACAGCACGGCCTTGACCGGACCACGCCGGTCAAGGCCGCACCCTACCGTCCTGCTGCGCCTGAACGCCCGGTCCTGGAGCCCCCGAGGCGTCAGGCCCCCGGCGGACCGGTGGAACCAACCGTCTACCCACCGTGCTGCCGTCCTACCCTCAAGGACCAAAAAAACTCTCCGCCCCTAGGGACGGAGAGTTCTCTTCCGCGGTACCACCCTACTTGGTCCGTCTTGGCGGACCCGCCTCGACCGATACGGGGGACGCCAAAATCCCCGATATCGTCCTCCTTCTAACGGCGGAGGCTCCGGTGCCGCCTACTGAACCGAACCGGATCGGTCGTTCAGCGGACAGCTTCGGAGGGAACTTCAACTAGGCGTCGCCCGAAGAGGCTCTCAGTCCACGGCCCCTCCTCCCTGTCCGGGTCCCACCCAGCCTACTTTCCTCCGGCATCGCCTTTGACCGGCTAGATTTAGCCTAATTCTACCGCAGGTACCCGGTGCCTTCAACCCGGTTGAAGGCCTGCCAATAGGCCTGTGGCCCTACCAAATCCAGATAGCTTCGTCTCACATGGCCGAGCGCAACCGTTCTCCTAGTTGCACTTTCCTGGGCCTTTGTCCACCGTTCATCCGCTGGTGGCGATCACCACGATGTCCAACTCATCGCCGTCACTTACCGGATACTTTAGTTCCTCCGGATAGGTGGGCTGGCCGTTCACGTACACCTCCACGTGGTTGCGGAGCTGGCCGTTCTTATCAAAGAGGTCCTCCCTAATGGCCGGATAGCGCTTGAGCAATACATTCAGGCATTCGCCAACGTTCTTGCCCTCTACCTCCACCACTTCCTGCCCGCCTACCTTTTCCACGTAAAACGGGTGCACGCGTATCCTGACGCCCACGGTTTCTCCCCTCCTTAAGGTAATTTCTTTGGTGTATCCTCGTCTCGCTTCTGCCTCTGGGTCTCACATACTCCCGCGCTCCGTGCCGGCCGCCTCGCCTTGAACCCCACCGCACACCGGGCAACCCGGTCGGGGACGGATGGAGGCAGTTACGAACTTCATGGTTTCCCCGTCGAGGTAGAGGACCCTCCCCGCCAGCAGTTCACCGAAGCCTAACAGGAGCTTGAGGGTTTCCATAACCTGGAGCGCAGCCACCACACCGGGGGTAGCCCCCACCACCGGAAAGGGCCTTCGGGGCGGCTGAGGGGGCGGCGAAGGCAAAAGACATTCCAGGCATGGGGTACGGCCGGGCAGGATGGTAGTTATCTCACCGATCAATCCGTTGATTCCGCCGTGAACCAGAGGCTTACCCCGGCGGTGGCAGGCCCGGTTAATCACCAGCCGGGTCTCCACATTGTCCAGGGCATCGACTACCACCTCGGCCTCCGCCAACAGTTCTTCCGCATTCTCGGCGGTTACGCGGGTACGTATGGCCTTGAGATCCACTTCGGAATTCAACCGTCTGAGCTTGGAAACTGCCGAGACCACCTTTTCGCGCCCCACGTCTTCCTCCCAATGCAGGATCTGCCGGTTCAGGTTGGACCACTCTACCGTATCGGAATCTATAAGCGTAAGGTGGCCCACGCCGGCACAGGCCAGGTAGGTGGCCGCCGGGCAGCCCAGCCCCCCTACCCCGACCACGACCACGCGAGCCCGCCGCAGCCTCTCCTGTCCCTCCTCACCGATAGGCGGGAAGATGATTTGGCGTTCGTAGCGAGACCGGGCGGTGTCTCCCTCCCTTGTACCCACTTCCCTCACCTCTCTTTCGCTCCGGCGTAGCCGCCGGCCAAACACTGTCGACGGCTTCCCGCTCCTTTGGTCTTTATGGGTCCCGCATTTAACAGTACTTTACCGTACCGCCGCCACGTGCGCAAGCCGTTTCCGGGCCGAGCGATTGCCGGCCAAAAGGCGGCGCAGTTCACCGTTGCCGCCGTTTTCCCGCCTGTGCTATACTGCTGGCAAGACACAACAATCAACTGGCCCGCGTCGCCTCATCTCAACCGGAGGGGGTTAGGAATTACCATGCCGGAGGTAAGAACCGTTTGCGGCGGGTTGGATCACGGCGGATGCGGATTGATCGTCGAGGTTGAGGATAACCGTATCCGGCGGGTTCGAGGAGACCCCGCATCTCCCCCACCCAGCGCCGGTTACGCCTGTGCCAAGGCTCCGGCCCTTGAGGAAAGACTTTCCTCCCCTTACCGGCTGACTCGCCCCTTGAAGAGGAAAGGCCCGCGAGGAGCCGGGGAGTGGGAGGAGGTCACTTGGGAGGAGGCCCTGGACCTTACTGCTGCCGGCTTAGCCCGTGTCCGAGACAAGTGCGGGCCGGAGGCGGTGGCCTTCCTCCAGGGAGCCCCGAAGGGTCTGGAGTACCTGGCCTTGAACCGCTTTGCCCACGCCTTTGGCTCCCCCAACCTCGTCACTCCGGCGGCGGTGTGCTTCATGCCCCGGGTCGCGGGTGGGCTTCTCACTTGTGGCTATTATCCGTTACCGGATTATTCCGGGAGCCCGGAATGCGTTCTGGTGTGGGGCAGCAACGTCACCTCCACCAATGCGGACGGAACCCCGGCCTCCGAGGTGCGGCGCGCCCTGGCCGGAAAGGCCAAGCTCATCGTGGTCGACCCGCGCCGCACCGAACTGGCCGCCAGGGCGGACCTCTGGCTGCGTCTTCGGCCCGGATCGGATTCCTGCCTTGCCTTCGCCATGCTCAAGGTCATCATCGAGGAAGGCCGTTACGACCGCGAATTCGTCCGGAAATGGACCGTCGGTTTTGAGGCCCTGGAAGCCCGTCTGCGCTCCTACTCCCTGCAAGACCTGGCCCGGGCCTGCTGGCTCTCCCCCGACGAGGTCGTTGCCGCCGCCCGCCTCTATTCCGAGCACCGCCCCGGTTGCCTGCAGTGGGGTAACGCCATAGAGCATGGCCCCAATAGTGTGCAGACGGCGCGGATGCTCCTGATCCTGTCCGCCATCTGCGGAAACCTGGAGGTTCCCGGCGGCGACCTCCGGCCTCCTGCCCTGCCTCTGCTCAAGGGCGGGGAGTTCACGCTCAACGAACGGGTAAAGCATGCCCACCGCCCCATTCTCAGCACACGGTACCCTTTGGCCGCCCAGTTGGGCTTTGTTCCCAATCACGTGGTGATTGAGGCCATGATCGGCGCTCGGCCCTACCCCATAAAGGCCGCCTACGTCCAGGGTTCTAACCCTCTTCTCACCTATCCGGACTCCAGAAAGACCTGCCGAGCCCTGGCCGGCCTGGAATTCCTGGCCGTGGCCGAGGTATTCATGACCCCTACCGCCGCCCTGGCGGATGTGGTTCTTCCCGTAGCCACCCGCCTGGAACACCACGACCTGGCCTTCTACACCCAACCCTTCGGACGGGTGGCGGCCCGCCCCAAAGCGGTGGATCCACCTGCGGGCTGTCCTTCCGACCTCCGGCTGCTGGCCCAACTGGCCGACCGCCTGGGCTTCGGGTCTCTCTTCTGGAAGGACGAGGAGGAGGCAATCAACGCGGTACTCGCTCCGGCCGGAGTCACTTTTGACCAACTCCGGCAGACCCTGGTCCTGGCCGGAAACAGGGCCTACCAACAGTATCGGGAAAACGGGTTTCGAACTCCATCCGGCAAGTTCGAGATTGTCTCGAACCGCCTGGCCGCCTGGGGGCTCGACCCGCTGCCGGCACCGCATCTGGACCTGCCGGAGCCCGATGACGACTTCCCGCTGCTGCTCACTTCGGCCAAGAGCCCCTATTACTTCCACTCTGCCCACCGTCAGCTCGAGCGCCTGCGCCGGCGCGAACCCGAACCCCTGGTCGCGGTACACCCGGACACCGCCGGGGCCCTGGGTCTGGGCGAGGGAGACCCGGCCAGGATCAGTACGCGGTGGGGGAGCATCACCCAGAAGGTGAGACACGATCCCTCCTTGCACCCCAAGGTGATCGTGCCTAGCTACGGCTGGTGGCTGCCGGAGAAGGGGCCGAAAGGCTTCTTTGGCTGGGAGGAGGCCAACCTCAACCTCCTGACCTCCGCCGACGGTCCCTTCGACCCTGTGGTAGGGTCCCTGTCCCTGCGCGGGCTGCCCTGCCGGATGGACCCGGCGTAGGCCCGGGGAGCCCCGGACCGGGACGGTAACGGTCCACGAATAAGCGGGCCGGCAACCGAAGGGGAGGACCCCCGGCCAAGCCGGAATGGGCCCTCCCCCTGTTGACCTCGTTCAGACCGCGTCTGTTCCCTAGGAAACCTCCGCCATCGCCTCTACCAGCTTGTTCAGCAGGGTCGCCACCTTGCCCGCGATCTCCCGCTGCTTCAGGGTAGTGACCTTTTCCGCCTCCACATACTGTAACGCTCCCACCAGGCAGAACTGTGCACAGGTCGGATCGCCGTCGCAGAGGTCGCAGCGGATAACCTTCGCCCCAATGCTGTCGTACTTGCATCCGCCGAAGGGGCAAATAGCTACGCACATGCGGCAACCAATGCACAGGTCGTAGTCAACGACCCACCGTCCCAGTTCCTCGTCCCTCTTTATCGCCTTGACGGGGCAAATACCCTCGCACGGCGCGGACTGGCACTGCTGGCAAGCCATGGGGATGTAGCGGCCTTCCCACTCAAACTTGATGATCTTGATGCGGGCCCGCTCCGGGTTGGCGACCCCCTCGTGCTTGACCGAGCAGACCAGCTCGCACAGCCGGCACCCGGTGCATTTGTCGTGGTCGATCATCAGTACCTTAGCCATGGCTTTCCTCTCCTTAACAGGCTAGAGTATGTGGGACGGTTCGTTGTCGAGGCCCAGCCGCTTCAGCGTTTCCGGAGTAGGTACGCCGTTCTCGTCCCAACCGCGGTGCTGATAGTACTCGTCCCGGATCTTCTTGAACTTCTCCCGATCGATCTTGCGGCCCCTGACGCCCGGTGCACCCAGGGCACACGGCTCGTCGAAGTAGCGGTCGGGGAGCCAGTCGTCCTTCTCGGTCCAGCCCTCCCGCAGGTTGAACAGCCGCTCCAGGTTGTACCCGCGCTCGGCCACGTACCAGATCTCCTCCGGGGTCATCTCCAGACCGGTGTTGTAGTAGATGGCCTTGGACCAGTCGGGGAAGTTGGGCAGCGTGGCGCCCAGGAACGTGGTGTGGTACTTGCAGATGCCGACGGCGTCTACGCCCATGAAGCAGTGCTCGTGCCACACTACCTGCCACGCCTTGCCCTGATAATCGCGGTAGTCGGAGCTCAGCGGCCCGTTATAGGGGATGGGGGTGCTGTAGATCTTGCGCAGGACCGGCTCGGGCAGCTTGTACAGGTCGATGGCCGGACGGCCGCGCAGGTGGTCGGCGCCGCGCGAGGATACGGCGATGTTCAGGGCCAGGGCGGGAGTGGCCCGCTCGTCCGAGTGCAGGTTCTGCATGCCCTTGACGTCGATGAGGTACTTGGCGGAGTCCTTACCGATTTTCTCCGCCGCCCGCCGCCCGCCTTCGGCCAGGATGTCGCCCAGGCCCTCGCGGAAGGCGATCCGCCGGATCATCTCGAACAGGGCTTCGTAGTTGCCAAAGCGGAGGTCCAGCCCGCCGGTATCCTCGAGAGTGAGAATGCCCTTCTCGTAGAGCTCCATGGCCCAGGAGATTATGCTTCCGGTCTCCAGGGTATCCAGGCCCCACATGTTCACCATATGGTTGGCCACCAGTACTACCTCGCCGATGGGGATGCCGGGCTCGCCGGCAAACGCTCCCTGGGAGGTGTACTCCGGGCCCTCGTCGTACTCGCCGGCGTAGGGCCAGCCCTCGGGGATGCGGTAGCGCGGCCGGCAGTGGACCTGGCAGCCGTAGCAGGCGGACATGTGGTTGGGTCCAATGGTCTTCTCGGAAATCTCGTCCAGGTATTCTGCCTCGACGGTTTCCGAGTCCTCCAGCTGGTTGAGCTGGAAGTTGCGCACCCGCACGCCGCCCCAGGAGTTGGTGGCGCCCCAGATAAAGCCGGTACCGATCTTGCCCATGGTCTGGTTTACCTTGGCGCTGGTAATCAGCTTGACGAACCCCTTGTTGAACTCCAGCGCTTCCTGGGGGTGGGCGATCTTGATGTCCATGGTGCCCCGGGCGGCGATGGCCTTGAGGTTCTTGGAGCCCATTACCGCGCCCATGCCCGTACGGCCGCCGGAGTTCTTCAGACCGGTCATTACGTTGGCGAAGCGAACCAGGTTCTCGCCACCCTGCCCGATGCAGAGAACCTTGACCTCCTCGTCGCCCAGCTCCTTGCGGATGATCTTCTGACAGTCATGCACCGTGGTGCCCCACACGTTGGAGCCGTCACGGATTTCGATCTTGCCGTTGTGAACGTAGAGGTAGACCGGCTTCTTGGCCTTACCCTTGATCACCAGGTGGTGGAAGCCCGCGTAGGCCAGCTCGGCGGAGAAGAATCCGCCACCGTTGCAGCTTCCGAAACCGCCCGTAAGCGGGGACTTGGCGCACACGTGGGTGCGGGAAACGCCCGAGGCGAGGCACCCGGTGAGCAGACCGCCGCTCACCACCACCACGTTATCCGGACCCAGGGGATCCGCGCCCGGCTTCATATGGTTGTATAAGAGATAGGCGTCCAGGGCGCGGCCGCCGATGTACTTGCGGCGCATTTCCAGGGGGATGGGTTTGATCTCAATGTCGCCAGTCGTTAGATCGATAATAGCTACCTTGCGGTTCAGAGGCATTCGCCTTTCCTCCTTCCTTCCGCCCGTTTCCTCGAACCACTACTTCTGCTCACGCATTTTCCGGAAGCTGTCCCATACGGGACCGCGGATCCGCGGAACGGTCGGCTCGATCCAGTAGATCCGCCACTCGGCCCCGCACCCCGGGCACTTCACCTGCTTGGCTCCGGGCGGCACCTCGATCCGGTGGTAGCACTCGGCATTGTGACAGCGCACCTTACCGTAGGTTCTGGTCTTTGACAGCTCCTCAGAGGTGGAGTGGATGCTCTTGATGTCGGCCACACGCGTCACCTCCTTTATTGGGTATAGGTTGGCAGTTCTTCTGAGATCAGCCCGCTTGCAGGCCGTAGGCCTCCTGAAGAAGCTTTATGGGGTGAATGACCTTCACGCCCGCGCCGGTCTCGATCTGGAGCTGGCAAATGCCGCAGTCGGTCACCACCCGATCGGCCGGCGTTTCCTTTACGTCTCCCACCACTTTGGCGGCTATGCTCCGGGAAAGGCGGAAATTGCGCTTCTCGAAGCCGTTCGTCCCGCCCATCCCGCAGCAATTTCCGGCTATTTTCTTGTAGGTGAGACCCGGAATAAAGCGCAGGAGATCTACACTCTTGTCCACTACCGCCTGGCCTTGGGCCCGGAGGTGGCAGGGGAGGTGATAGAAAACCGTCTCCGGAATAGGCCGAAAGTCATGCTTGAGCTCGCCCTTTTCGGCCAGCATACTCAGGTATTCGCTTAGGTGAAGGGTCTTCTCCGCTACCAGACAAGCCTCCTCACCGGGCACAAAATGGGGATAGCTGCGCTTCAGCATGAGGCTGCAACTGCTGCAGGTAAGCACAACGTACTCGCACCCGTCCTGCAACGCGCGGCTCAGCGATGCCACGTTATCCTCCATGTTCTTGAACGCACCGCGGATGTTGCCCTTGGAAACCATAGGCAAGGCGCAGCAAGCCTGGGGCGGCACCTCGACCTCTACACCGTTGTGCTCCAAGACCCGGACAAAGGCCTTACCTATCTCCGGATCGTAGTAGTTGGCAAAGCATCCGGTGAAAAAGGCTACCTTACGCACTACTTCTCACCGCCCTTCCGCCTCTCGGCGAACCAGGCGGCGAAGGTTTCGCGGTGGAAGGGGGGCATCCGGACTTCCCGGTGTATCCCCACCGCCACTTCCATGGCCCACCGAACCGGCTTGATCTGCATGCCGTAATTGGCCAACGGCGCCACCATGCTTCCCGCTTTGGCCATCAATTCCGACCGACCCAATACCATGTGGCTCAGCGGAACCCCGTGTTTCCTAACGTGGTCGAGTTTGGCCTCCCACATCAGGTGCGGGAGGTCTATCTCCAGGGGACAGGCCAGCCGGCAACTCTCGCAGTGCAGGCAGACGTCTATCGATCTTATGGCCCCGTCCAGAAACTGTTTGAGGTAGTTACGCGGCGTCCACACCCAGTCCACCTCGGTAAACGAGTGCCGGATAGGACAGCGCTGGTTGCAGGCCC
Source organism: Clostridia bacterium (assembly GCA_024653205.1). Taxonomy (NCBI): domain Bacteria; kingdom Bacillati; phylum Bacillota; class Clostridia; species Clostridia bacterium. Next base: position 47,027 of record JANLFO010000010.1, read on the forward strand.
GACAACCGATACAGAGGAAAAGCTCGCGGAACTTGCTCTGCAGGAGGCTCTTCCGACCGTTATCCAGCATCAGGAAATGGAGCTCCCGCCCCTTCTCTGCCAGCGCCGCCGACGGCTCCAGCACCGGTGGTTCACCGCCGGGCCCGGGAACGCCGGGTTGAACCTCAAATAGCATACTTTCCGCGCCAAAGAGACCCATGCACCGAGCCTGAAAGAAGGCATCCTCGGCGTCTTTGGCCAGCTTATCCAAACCCACCACGATGACTACCTGGCGCGCCCGCTCGAGGTCCTTGTAAATGTTGGTGAAGTGCTGAAGGAAAAAGACCGTGCCGTCCGCCGCAGATACGGCATTTACCCCGAGGAGGGCCACGCACTCCTTTACCTCACCGTTCGCCGGCGGCAGTCCGGAAAGCCTCCTGGAAACCTCAAAGTCAAAGCTCAGATTTCGATCCAACAGGCGGGGTAAATCCCAATAATCGTTAATGCCCTTCTGGGTGGGTTCAAACTCCTGACGGTACGAATTCCACACGGTAAAGCCCCGCGACTGCAGTTGGGGCTTGAGCTCCCGGCGGACCACCGCCGAATTGTTGGTGAGGATAACTTTCCCCGCAGCAACTCCTTGGATGTATTCTACCGCCTCGCCTGCGGTGGCGGCTAACCTGGTTCTGACCTCCGGATAGCGATCGGGCAGAATGCGCGTGAGTTCCTTTTCCAGTCCCTCTAGATTGTCTGCGGCGTATTCACGTACTTCCCGCAGGTGCCGCTTTACTGCGGCCAGATCGCCAGCCTGGACATCCGGACCGGGGGCCTTAAGCAACTTAAACCTTTCGGCCACTGCCGAACGTTTCGAGTCGGGCACGGGCTCCATTATCCGTATGGGCAGGCTGGCGTTCATAATCCACTCCCTTTCCTTAAGTCGCGACGCCCGCGTCGTTAACCGTACCAGTCGCGAACTGGCTCACCCGCCGCGCTATCCTGTCTAACCCGCGGCCTTCTCGTCCTCTACCAACCACAGGGCCTCGTTGATGTTCAGCTCCAACATGCGCACACTGGCCAGGATCCGTTCGCAGTTACGTACTACGGCAGGGATTTCGGACATGCTCGAGAGTTGGGTGGCGCTTTCCCGCAGGTTTTGGATGAGCGCCGCCATCTCTTTTAGGTTTACTTCAGCCATGCAGGAACTCCTCCCTTGACAGCCGGACGCATCCGACTTTTTTAGGCTGGACCCAAAAGGAAAAGCTCGTCCCTTCTCTAAACCTCCCGGCAAGGGACGATCCTCTGACGGAGAACCAGACATTTGCGGGATACAAAGGACGGCCCACCCGCGGGGTATACTCCACCGGGTGAGGCCTTCTCGGCAGGTTTGTACTAACGGCCTGAACGAACTTTGCTCCCCCGGTTTCGCCGGTTGAGAAAGTCATGAGGAGTTCTCCTTCCCCAAGGACAATGGGCCGTTGTGCGTTCCTTGGCGTGAACAACCCTCTCCCGCGCAATAATGTATCAGAAATTCATCTCGAAGTCAATACGTGTGGATAGATCTCTCCACTACCGGTAGCAGTTCATGGAAGTGAACTCCTCCGTAGGCCGTGGGTTTATAATGCCAACAAAATTTACTTAGCGCCGTCAATATAGAACTAAACGGCAGTTCTCCAACAGCTCAGTATCCTGATCGGCCTGCCGGCAGTACCTTGGGATTGTCGGACTCGGGTTCGTGCTCCGGCGAAAAAGAAAGCAGCAACAGGATCAACACCAGGAACAGCATAAAGGGATTGGCCGCCGGTTTGCCTCCGGCGGTCTGGAGATCGCCGGACCCCATGAGTCGGCCGAAGGAGTGTATTGCCCTTTGCCCTCCTTCGCTGGTCAACAGCTCCACGCAGGTTTCTGCCAGCTCGGTGGCGGCTCCGGCCTGCGGGCTCAAGAAAGGCCGTAAGTCACGGAGCAGATTCAGGATTTGCGGATCTACAGGCGTCCAGTTCATATCTGTCCCCCTCTCATCCTCCGGAAACGGATTTGTGCCCGGTCACCTCTCATACTATGCGTGGCCCGGCGGCGACGCCACCCCGCGGGTTGCATAAACCCTCCTCTAACTTCCAAGACTATATTTTGAACCCAATAACAAGAGCGGAGGGACCATTGATGGCCTCGCAACTCGCCGACAGACTCCGGCGCCGCTGGCCTCTGTTCCTCGGCCTGGGAGCGGCCGTGGTGGCGATGATAATCTACGGGCTTGTCGGCGGCGAACGTAAACCGCAGACGGTTCCGGAAGTCCCGGTACAGGCATACCGAGCGGTCCGGGGGGTATCCAGGGCAGATGAGGTCGATCTCTTAGCCCGCCTGGTGGCGGCCGAGGCGGCAAACGAGCCTTACGCCGGTCAGGTGGGCGTGGCAGCAGTAGTACTGAATCGGGCAGAGCATCCTTCTTTTCCTAATACCCTGGCCGGAGTGATATACCAGCCCCTGGCCTTCGAAAGCGTGTCCAGGGGTTGGATTTGGCAGGCTCCCGTATCCGGTAGCGCCCGCCGGGCGGCCGTCGACGCTCTTAACGGCTGGGATCCCACTTACGGTTCGCTATACTTCTGGAATCCGGCCAAGCGGGTCAGTCCCTGGATATGGACCAGACAAATCGTCACCCAAATCGGGCGTCACGTTTTTGCCCGTTAGGCCGAAGAACGGGGAGGAAACCCTATGCGCAATAAATGGTGGCGCGCAGCCGCCGTAATAGGCTTGTGCGCGGCCCTGGCCGGCTGGGCCCTGTGGGAAAGGGCCGGCCGTGCCGATTACGTCCACGCAGTAGAGGCCGACAATCAGCTGGAGTTCTATAATCTGATCTCTCGCGTAGAGCAGGCGGAGGTGGCCGCCTCCAAGGCTTTGGTAGCCGCCAGTCCCCGTCAACAGGTGCTCTATCTGACGCAACTCTGGAACGAGGCGGCCGACGCTCAGGATTCGCTGGCCCAGTTACCGGTAGGGGAGCTAAACCTGTCGGCCACCCGCAAGTTCCTGGCCCAGGCAGGTGACTACGGTCTCGCCCTGGCCAGGAAACTGGCGGGAGGGGAAGACCTCACCGTAACGGAACGGGACCAGCTCAGCCGCATCACCGCTCAACTGGGCGAGTTCGGCCGACGACTGCACCTCCTGGAGACTCGCCTGGACCAGACCAATTTCCGCTGGTCAACTCTCGCCGTCCGGCCCCCCGGCTCCTTCATGGCCGGCAGAACCGCTCGTGCCTCAACCGAGCTGGAGCAATTAGCGGAACTGGGCAATTTCGACCGCCAGCTTCAGGAAGTGCCCAGCCTCACCTATGACGGCCCCTTCTCCGACCACCGTCTCCAGGTGGCGCCCAAAGGAGTTACCGGCCCCCGCCTCAGCCGCAGCTCCGCTCAGGCCAAGGCCCTGGCTTTTGCCCGGGAAGCAGGCTTGCGGGATCTCCGGGTGGCCTCTTCCCGTCGCACCAGCGGCCCCATACCGGCATACTCCTTTGCCCTCGACTCCACCCGCGACGGGGCCCGTATTACCGTAGACGTAACCGAGAAGGGCGGCCACATAGTGCAAATGCTGAACGACCGCAGGCTGGCCGCCGCCCGCCTGAACGCCTCCCAGGCCCTCCGCAAGGCCCAGGCGTTCCTCAATCGGCACGGCCTCAAGAACATGCTGCCCACCTACAGCCTGAGCGAGGCCAATGCCCAGACCATCACGTTCGTGGCCACCCAGCAGGGCGTATTACTCTATCCCGACCAGGTCAAGGTTAAGGTGGCCCTGGACAACGGAGACATCGTGGGCTGGGACGCCCTGAGCTACCTTACCAATCACCATTCCCGCCGCCTCCCCCGCCCCCGCCTGGACGAATCCGCCGCCCGCTCGCGGGTTAGTGCCGATCTGCAGGTAGGACGCGGCCGGCTGTGCATTATACCCACGGCCGGAGGACAAGAAAAGCTGGCCTGGGAATTCTCCACCCAGGCCGATGGGGACCGTTTCCTGGTATATATCAACGCCCTTACCGGGGCAGAAGAGCAGATCCTGAAGGTGGTGGAACAACCGGGCGGCCAACTTACCATGTGATATGTACGGGCTAGAAGTCCACCTGCAACAGCTCCAGGACATTCTGGATACGGTTGCAGATGGTGGACTTCTCCGAGCCCGCAAACAGTAGGCCCACGGCATAGCGTTCCTCGTCCAGTATCAGCGAACCGCTGTCCCCGGGTTTGGCCAGGGCCTCGGTAACAAACTGGTCGGAGAACACGGCCTCGCGGCCCTCGTCGAGGGTCACCTTGACCGTGGCGCCCACGGCCACCACTTCGCCCCGGTTGACACCGGAAGAACGACCGCTCTTGAGAACCCGCATACCCACGGCGGGTTCTCTTACTCCTCGAACCGTTCCCACTTCCAGTATCTCTGCGGTAACGGCGTCCGGACTGACCGGCTTGGCCAGCGCCGCATCAACCAGGTTCTCCGCGCTCAGCCGTCGATAAAGGCTCAGCCGATACTCCGGCCGCACCAGGCCCAGTACCCGGTTGGCCAGCCTCTCCGCCGCCCGGGCATGCTTACAGGAAGCCTCCTCGTAGTCTCTCCTCAGGGGAACAAAACGATAGAGGTGACCGAGCACCGCCTGTGCGCTGCCTCCGTCGTAAGGACCGGGCTGATAGATGGGATCGCCTATCATTGCCCTACCGTCACTTCCATTGGTGGAATTTGCCAGCACGTGATTGTTCGACAGTATCATAAGCTCTCCGGTCAGACGATCGCGAACTACCGCGCCGAAAGTCCCGGCGGTAATACGGTAATGGCCGATGCTCACCCCGGGTGGAGCCGGCCGGACGTATTGTGTTCTGCTCAGAAACCTCACATCGCCGACCTCGATTACGTCCACCGCTACCTTACTGAGGGCACGGGGAACCCTCTCCTCGCGTTTCAGTTCGGTTAGCGGCACCTTGCGTTTGACCAGCACCACTATGGCCGGCTCCTCCGTAGCCCGGCCCCCAACCCGGCGCACGCCGTGGCCTACCCCCACTACGTTCGGCAAACTCAACAGGTCCTCGCGGTGGCGCCGGCAAAGCCGACCCAGATCCACCCCGCCTCACCCCCCGGCGATTGCTTCCGGTCCATCGTATGAGGAAGCGCCACCGGGGGTTACCGAGCGACAGACCGCAGACGCCGGCAGTAGGCCCGGGCCTGCCCCGGCCGGGTTTACGGCGAGATGCCCGGCCCTTCAACCCCAAAAAAGGAAGCCCGCCCCCGGTGCGGAGGCGGGCCGGACGTTGGGCGAACCGTCCGTTGCCGGCCGACTTAGTAGTCCATGTCCGGCATGTGCGGAGCGTGCTTTTCCTTCTCCGGGATCTCGGCCACCAAGGCCTCGGTGGTCAGGAGCATGGCGGCGATGCTGGCCGCATTCTGAAGCGCGGTCCGTACCACCTTGGCGGGATCTACGATACCCGCCTTGACCATGTCCACGTACTGCTCGGTTACGGCGTCGAAGCCGATGCCGGGCTTCTCGTTCTTTACCCGCTCCACCACCACCGAGCCTTCCAGGCCGGCGTTGACGGCGATCTGCCGCAGCGGCTCTTCCAGCGCCCGGCGCACGATACGCACCCCGGCTATTTCGTCGCCTTCCACCTTCACGTCATCCAGCACCTTGATGGCGTTGACCAGGGCGGTACCGCCACCGGGGACGATACCCTCTTCTACCGCCGCCCGGGTGGCCGACAGCGCATCCTCGACCCGGTGCTTCTTCTCCTTCAGCTCGGTCTCGGTGGCCGCGCCCACCTTAATGACCGCCACGCCACCCGCCAGCTTGGCCAGGCGCTCCTGCAGCTTCTCGCGGTCGTAATCGGATTCGGTTTCCTCAATCTGACGCTTGATCTGGGCAATGCGGCCGTTGATGGCATCCTGTGTGCCGGCACCCTCCACAATGGTGGTGTTCTCTTTATCAATCTTGACCTTCTTGGCCTGGCCCAACATGCTCAGATCCACGTTCTCCAGCTTAACACCCATATCCTCGGAGATGAAGGTGCCGCCGGTAAGGATGGCGATGTCCTCCATCATGGCCTTACGCCGGTCGCCAAACCCCGGAGCCTTGACCGCCGCCACCTGGAGGGTGCCGCGGATCTTGTTGACTACCAGGGTGGCCAGGGCCTCGCCCTCCACGTCCTCGGCAATGATGAGCAGCGGCTTCCCGGTACGTACCACCTTTTCCAGCAGCGGCAATATGTCGGCTACCGCCGAGATCTTCTTCTCGTGGATTAGGATGTAAGGCTCCTCCAGTTCTACCTCCATGGTTTCGGGGTTGGTCACGAAGTAGGCGGAGATGTAGCCCTTGTCGAACTCCATTCCCTCCACTACTTCCACCGTGGTGGTGATCCCCTTGGATTCCTCCACGGTAATGACCCCGTCTTTACCTACCTTCTCCATGGCTTCGGCGATCAACTCACCGATCTCCCGGTCGTTGGCGGCAATGGAGGCCACGTGGGCGATGTTCTCCCGGGTTTCCACCGGTTGGCTCATCCTCTTAATGTCCTCTACCACCGCTTCCACGGCCTTCTCAATGCCGCGCTTGATGAACACCGGGTTGGCGCCGGCAGCCACGTTCTTAAGCCCTTCCAACACTATAGCCTGCGCCAGTACCGTTGCCGTGGTGGTACCGTCACCGGCCACGTCGTTGGTCTTAGAAGCTACCTCCCGGCACAGCTGGGCTCCCATGTTTTCGTAGGGATCCTTCAGCTCGATTTCCTTAGCTACCGTTACCCCGTCCTTGGTGATGGTCGGGGAGCCGAACTTCTTTTCCAACACCACGTTACGACCCTTCGGTCCAAGGGTCACCTTCACTGCCTCGGCAACGACGTTGACTCCCCGCTCCAAGGCCCTTCTTGCCTCTTCATTGAAAGCCAACTGCTTAGCCGCCATTGACCTGCAACCTCCCTTTACGGCAATTTACTTGGTGACGTGGCCGGCTACTCCTTAACGGCCAATATGTCGGTTTCGCGCAGGATCAGGTACTCCTGGCCGTCCACCTTGACCTCGGTCCCGCTGTACTTGGCGAATACCACCCTGTCTCCAACCTTGACCGAGGGAGCCACCCGGGTGCCGTTATCCAGCAACCGGCCCGGGCCTACGGCCACTACCTCACCTTCCTGCGGCTTTTCCTTGGCCGTGTCCGGCAGCACGATCCCGCCTTGGGTGCGCTGCTCCTCCTCGATCACCTTTACCACTACCCGATCCTCAAGTGGCTTGAGCACAGGCCACCCCTCCTCAGACCTGAGTTTCTGTTAGCACTCAACCCGCCCGAGTGCTAACAGCCACTCTTATAATGCCAAAAGACGGAGGAGATGTCAAGGGTAGTGTCGGCATTCTAATCCACCCACCTGACCACCTCGTCCAACGCCCGCCGAGGGACGGGAGGAGGGTTCTCGGCGGCATACCCCAGGGGCACCAGGGCCACCGGACGGATCCCAGCGGACAGACCCAAGGCGCGGCTCGCCTCTTCTTCTACGAAAGCGCCTACCCAGCAGGCCCCAAGCCCGGTCGCGGCGGCAGCCAGCAGCAGGTTTTCCAGTGCCGCCGCGGTATCCTGCAAGCAGTACAGGTACCGGCCCCGGTCCCCGTACACCGAAGCCGACTGTTCGGGCATTGCGCAGACCACCATCACCACCGGCGCCTGGGCCACAAAGGCCTGACGCGCCGCCCGAGCCAGGGCCCGCTTCACGTTTGGCGCCCGCACCACGTAAAAACGCCAGGGCTGCAGGTTTCCCGCCGACGGAGCCAGACAGGCGGCCTGCAGAAGGCTGGTCAACAATTCCACAGGCACTTCCTCCGGCCGGAAGGAGCGAACGCTGCGCCTTTGCCGGATCGGCCACCATAATTCCTCCATAACTTTCTCACCCCTCGGTGTAAGGTTTTGCCAGTATGGGGCTCCCTATACCTTCATACCATTGAACCGGTCTGACCGGCTACCGGCAAAAAGGAATAGTATGCCTAAAGGCAGAACTAAACCCTAAGCATCTTTGCCGCGGGGTAGGGTTAACCGCTTCGCGGGCCCGGCGGCGGAAGGACAGGAGGCGCGGAAAAGGGCTTGTCCCAAGTATTTGTTGGTTACCGCCGGAGCGGGTCTTTTTTCGACTGCCTGCGGGAGCACCGGTACCGGTACAACTACCCCCACCGGTGCGATGGCAAAGAATTGCTAGCGGTGATAGAGGACGCTACCGTACCTTGTGCGTTCTTCGACCCCCAGTATCGTGGGGTTCTGGACAAGCTGGCCTACGGAAACGAAGGGGTGAGCCGGGGCACGGCGCGCTGCCGATTACCGCAGATGAGCGAGAAGACCATAAAGGAATTCATCGCCCAAATAGCCCGCGTCTTAGTGCCGAGCGGACACCTTTTCCTTTGGGTAGATAAATTTCACCTCTGCGAGGGGGTGTCGGGGTGGCTGCCCGGGGTGCTTCAGGTGGTAGACATGATCGTCTGGAACAAGCTCAAGATAGGAATGGGATACCGTACCCGTCGGCAGTGCGAATACCTTCTGGTGGTACAAAAGAAGCCCGTTCGCGCTAAGGGAGTATGGGCGGTGCACGACATACCCGACGTTTGGGAGGAAAAAGCCTCAGGACCCCACCCCCACGCCAAACCGATAGGTTTGCAGGTCCGCCTTATAGAAGCGGTTACGAACCCCGGCGAAGTAGTCCTGGATCCTGCGGCAGGCAGTTTCTCGGTCCTGGAGGCCTGCTTGAGAACCGGGCGCACCTTCCTGGGTGGAGACATGATCTACGGCGAGGACTGGGCTCCCGAAAACCCGCCCCGGGCAGGAGACAAACAAAGGCAATAAAACTGGTGGCGAAGGCGGGATTCGAACCCGCACGTCCTCGCCGTTACCCTCCCGGTCTAAGGTATCTACCAAGCCGTTCGTTTGGCTGCGTCCAGACTGAGGGACCAGCAGGCAAATCGAAGGTATCACCTCTATTCCTTCCTTACCATCAAGTCTGAGGCCTACACTCTAATGCGAGCACGAAGTAATTGCTGAACCTGTGAGTAATAACGGTCTTGTCCCAAACGTCGTAGAAAAGCGGCTCCTCGAACCCCTGTGGTATAACAGGGGTAGGAAATACACCAAAAGGAGGTAACCGCCACCGATGCCAGTATACCACAGGATAGACGTCGAAGGCCTTAAGGTTTTGGGACAGGCCCCAAGTCTTCCGGAGAAAGTGGAGTTCGCGTTCCTAAAGAAACTGATGGCCCGCCAAAACTTGCTAGAGGCGATGTTCAACCGGCTGGTAGAAGAACTGACAAAGCACCTTCCCGACTTTGGCCGGGTACTGGCCGTAGACGGAAAAGCCATAGCCAGCTTTGCCCGAGGCAGAAAGCGTCAAGCCGGCAAAGTGGTTAAGCGTGATGGCCGGCGCGATGTGGATGCCGACTGGGGCCAAAAGACCCTGCGGGTAGAAAGAGAAGACGGCAGCAACTGGGAAAAGGTAGTGCGCTGGTTTGGCTTCAAGCTCCATCTGGTGGTAGATGCCACGTACGAGCTACCGGTAGCCTTTAGGGTCACCCCGGCCTCGGCCAGCGAAATAAAACAAGGCCACCGGCTCATAGACCAAATGGCCGAACAGGCACCCGTTATCCTCAAAAGGTGCGAATACTGGTTAGGAGACCGGGGCTATGACGACGGCAAACTCCACACCAAGCTATGGGACGAACACGCCATAAAGCCGGTCATAGACATCCGCAACCTGTGGCGAGACGGAGAAGAGACCAGGCTTTTAACCGGCTGGGGCAATGTGGTTTACGACTATAAAGGTCAGGTGTACTGCTACTGTCCTCAGACCGCACGGCGCCGGCCCATGGCTTACGGTGGGTTTGAAAAGGACCGGGGCAGCCTAAAGTACCGGTGTCCGGCGCGGCACTACGGACTAACCTTTATGGGCATGGACCGTTGCCGGGTGAAAGGAGCGGTAAGGATCCCGCTCAAAGAAGACCCTCGGATCTTCACTCCCCTGGCGCGGTCCAGCTACGCCTGGGAGAGCATCTACAAAAAGCGTACTGCGGTAGAGCGGGTAAACAGTCGCCTGGACCGGGTATTTGGCTTTGAAGAGCACTACATCCGGGGGCTAAAGAAGATGACCCTGAGATGTACCCTGGCTCTGCTGGTAATGTTAGTCATGGCTTTAGGAAGAGTGAGAGAGAAGAGGGGGCAAAACCTGCGCAGCCTGGTCAGCGCCGCCTAAGCGGGACGGGATCCCAAAACCAATCCGGCAGGGGGAGGGGGTAGTATATCTCTTTTTGCCCACCTGGCCTACAGATAGTGGACGATGTTCCTAGGGTTGGCAAAAGGGCAAGCCTGCGGTTGGCTAGGGTCCGCCAAACCGGCTCCAATAACTGCCATCCCCACGGTAACAGCAGGGTCAACGCAAATGCCTCCTAATTCTGTGCGATTGACTTTTTACATGTAAGGCTTATAATTTTGACTAGTTCACTATTAATGATTAAGGAGGTGTTACTAGAATGGGTAACTCTAGGAAACTACGGCCTATAACCATAGTTACAATCATCTTTCTCGCCCTTATTATGGCCACTGCGGTAGGGTGTTCGAAAACACCTGTTCAACCGGAGTCCTCGCCTTCCAAGGACAAAATCGTCATAGGCCAGGCAGTCTCACTGTCCGGTCCCCTGGGGCAAGCCTCCATTACAACCCGGGCCGTCTACGAAATCTGGGTAAAAGAGGTGAATGCCAAGGGGGGGATCTACCTAAAGGAGTACGGCAAGAGCCTTCCACTAGAGTACTATTCCTACGATGATAAATCCGACGTGGGAACCATGACCAAGCTGGTAGAAAAGATAATACTGGAGGACAAGGCAGACCTGATCTTACCCCCGTGGGGTACGGAAATGCTTTATGCGGCCTGCCCCATAGCCAACAAGCACCAGTACGTCCTTGTGGGCGCCGCGGGCGGAGCCGCCAAGCTCAAGGAGATCATGCCTAGCCTGCCTTATGTTTTCCAGGTACTGAACTTTTCCGAGACCCAGACTCCGGCGCTGATCGGCATTCTTAAGGAACTGGGAGCGCAAACGGTAGCGGTCATTCACCACGACCATCTCCACGGGGTCGAATACGCCACGGTTACCGTGCCCGCACTAAAGGAAGCCGGTTTTCAGGTAATGATGGCAAAATCCTTCCCATCCGGTTCTAAGGACTTGTCCCCTTTACTTAAGGAAGCCAAGACTCTCGGTGTCGATGCTTTCATCTCCTTCAGCTACCCCGAAGAGACCATGCTTCTGACCCAGCAGGCCATAGAGTTGGGTGCGAACTTCAAAGTGTTCTTCTGTAGCGTCTACCCGTATTCGCCGGATTACCGAGATGCTTTCGGTGCACAAGTGGTGGAAGGAGTGATGGGAGGTGGCGCTTGGAACGAGGAAAGCTCTCCGGGCGCGAAGGAATTCGTAGCCCTGTACAAGAAGTACTTCGGCAAGGAACCCGACGACTACTGGGGCCAGCTTTATTACTACGCTTCTCTCCAGCACCTGCAGCAGGCCATCGAAGAGGCCGGAAGCCTTGATCAGACTAAGATAAGAGACCTTCTGGCCACCCGGACGTACGACACCTGCATTGGACCCTTCAAGTACGACCCGGACCGATTCTTCAGGGGTCATCTGGGTCAGATTGGACAGTGGCAAAAAGGGGTGTTCGAGGTGGTGGACCCCGGTCCGCATCGGACCGCGCCCCCCATCATGAAGCCCCCGTGGCCCAAGATGTAGCGGGCACTTGGAGGAGGTATTTCACGTGACCGATCTCTCCGTTTTCAGCCGATTGGGCTTTCTAAGACCTCCGGTAGGCGTCAAGTTCCTGTTCTTCCGTCCGGAGGGAATCGATCCGCTCGCCCCTGATAAGGAGTTATCCCTTTGCGAAATGCTGGTGGAAGCCCAGAACGCGTCACGGCCCTTCTACTTTTGTCGGGAACATGCGGAGACCTGTGTGGGGAAGATCCTGTTAGGAATGGAGGATATGGAGGCCTTTGCGGAGAGCGGGCAGATCGGTGAGAGGCTGAAGATCTTTCAGGAAGCGCGGGCCAACTCGCGACTCTATCAGTACGTGCCGCGCCTCGGCAAGAACACGGTCAATTACGTTGCCTTTGCGCCGCTCGAAAAGCTGACTTTTGAGCCCGATGTCCTGATCCTGAACGCTAGCGTGCGTCAGGCGGAAGTGGTGTTGAGGTCAATGTCTTACTCAACAGGCGAGATCTACACCTCCAAGTCAACGCCGGTAATGGGGTGCGCCTGGACATACCTCTATCCTTACCAAAGCGGAAGAATAAACTACGTGCTTCCGGATACGGTGCACGGCATGCGCGCCCGGGAGCTCTTTCCTGAAGGAAGCATGCTGCTCTCAATCCCATACCAATGGCTGGGAACCATAGTTCGGAACCTGAACGAAATGAACATAGAGTTACCTTCCTATCAGGGTAAGGAGCGCTATCTGGTCGAATTCGGAAACATTTTGAGGGACCTGGTTGAACAGGCGCGGAACCCCTAACTGAGGCGCGCGTCTCTTAAGGCACCACTTGGTTACGCCGATGAAGAAACGAAGCGGCAGGTGAACCGGCGAAGGAATACCAAGATAAGGCGGCCGGCAAATTGGCCATTCCTGCCAATTCCGGCCGCCACCAAGCTGCGCAACTCGCCCCATCATTAAAAGAACTGGTGCCGAAGGCGGGACTCGAACCCGCACGTCCTCCGGGGGACAGCAGATTTTGAGTCTGCCGCGTCTGCCAGTTCCACCACTTCGGCACCCATTCATAGTTTAGCCTTCCAGGCCCACACTGTCAAGGTTTTGTGCCGGTTCGGCTCACGTTGCACACCTGTTGGCCTGGAGTATTCCCAGGCCTTGTTGCGGGATTCAACATATCCAGTGCTGCAAGTATTTCCGTTGACAGTATATATGTTCCAGGTCCGGCACGCCCAAAACGCACCCCGGCTGCCCTACGGGAGGGCGGGCGGGATGGCGCCAAAGGCTCCCGGCGGGTGAGATTGACAACCGCCCGGCGGAGTACTACCATGGTTTATGCTAAAGGTTAACCTGCTTTCCTGCCGCGGTTAACGTAATACCGCGGGAATAGGCGGGCAAGAAAACCAGAGAAAGAAGGAAAAACATGAATTCCTCGCTCATCCGGGAAGCCATGCAAACCGTACTTCGCGGCGGCCGCCTGGGGGAAAAGGAGGCCCTGGAACTGATCAACCTGCCTTTGGACGAAGCCCCGGATCTGGTAGCCGCCGCCCACCGCGTGCGGCTGGCCTACAAGGGCAAGACGGTCAGACTCTGTGCCATCGTCAACGCGAAATCGGGCCGCTGCGGCGAGGACTGCGCCTTCTGCGCCCAGTCGGCGCATTACCGCACGGCCGCCGCCGTGTATCCCCTGCTGCCGGCGGAAGAAATCCTGAGCCGGGCCCGGCTGGCAGCCTCCGAAGGCGCCTGCGGTTTCGGCATCGTTACCAGCGGAGTCCGCATACGCCGGGGAGACGAATGGCAGGAACTCTTGCGGGCGGTGCGCCTGATCTCCCTGGACGGCCGGTCGGAGCCCCACGCCTCCCTCGGCCTGCTCACCCCGGAGCAGGCGCAAGAACTCAGGGCCGCAGGCGCCACCACCTACCACCACAATCTCGAGACCGCACCCAGCTTCTTCCCCAGCATCTGCACCACCCACCCCATAAGCGAGGACTTCGCCACCATCCGGGCGGCAAAGGGCGCAGGGTTGGCGGTATGCTGCGGGGGCATACTGGGGCTGGGTGAGACTCCCGCCCAGCGGGTGGAACTGGCCCTCACCCTGCGGGAACTGGAAGTGGATTCCGTGCCCCTCAACTTCCTCAACCCCATTCCCGGCACGCCCCTGGAGAACCGGCCGCTGCTCCCGGCCTGGGAAGCCATCAAGGCGGTGGCCGTATTCCGGCTGCTGCTTCCCGACAAGGACATACGTCTTTGCGGCGGCAAGGAAAGAACCCTGCGCCAGCTTCTTCCCCTGGCGCTGTTGGCCGGAGCCAACGGGCTCATGACCGGCAACTACCTTACCACCTCCGGCCGCCAACCGGAACTGGACCGGGAGCTCGTCGCCGACCTGGGATTCGAGCTGGTTTCCTGAGAGAAAGGAGAAATAGCCGTGTGGTGGCCGGAATTGGAACCGGAACTGGCGGCCCGCAGGACCCAGGGGCTGTACCGCACCCTGGTGCCGCTCCTGGCCCGGCAGGGCCCGTGGGTCATCCTGGAGGGGAAGAAGGTCCTTAACCTCTGCTCCAACGATTACCTCGGCCTGGCCGGGCACCCGCGCCTGGCCGAAGCCTGCGCCCGGGCCGCCCGCGATTGGGGAGCGGGGGCGGCGGCCTCTCGGCTGGTATCCGGCGATCTGGCCCTTCACGAGCAGTTAGAAGACAAGCTGGCCCGCTTTAAGGGCACGGAAACGGCCCTGCTCTACAGCTCCGGGTACCAGGCCAACCTGGGCGTGATCGCCACCTTGATGAGGGAAGGCGATCTCATCCTCAGCGACGCCCTCAACCACGCCAGCCTGATCGACGCCTGCCGCCTGAGCCGCGCCCGCGTCCTTATATACCGCCACCGGGACCTGAACCACCTGGAGGACCTCCTGCGGGCCCACCGTTCCTACCGCCGCAAGCTCATCGTGACCGACGGTGTCTTCAGCATGGACGGCGACCTGGCCCCCCTCCCCGGGCTGCTGGAGCTGGCCGCCGGGTACGGAGCGGGCCTGTACGTGGACGACGCCCACGCCACCGGTGTGCTGGGCGCCGCGGGCAGGGGCGCGGCGGAGCATTTCGGGCTCGACCCCCGTCGCCTTCTCATCATGGGCACCCTGAGCAAGGCCCTGGGCGGATTCGGCGCCTTCCTGGCCGGTCCGGAGGTGGTGCGCTCCTACCTGGTGAACTTCAGCCGGCCGCTCCTCTACACCACCGCACCCCCGCCGCCCATGGTGGCCGTGGCCCTGGAGGCGTTGGAAGTGCTGCAGGAGGAGCCCTGGCGGCGCCAGCGTCTCTGGGAACTCACCGCCTGGTTCCGCACCGAGCTCCGCCGGGCGGGCTTCAACACCCTGGATAGCGAAACCCCCATAATTCCCGTGGTGGTGGGAGAAGCGGAGCCCACCCTGACGCTGGCCGGGGAACTGCTGCGGCAGGGCATATTCCTTCAGGCCATGCGGCCTCCCACCGTGCCCCCCGGCTCCAGCCGGCTGCGGCTGTCTCTCACCGCCGCCCACACCCGGGAAGACCTGGAGCGCGCCCTGGACGCCCTGGTAACGGCGGCGAAAAAGCTCAACCTTATACCGGGAGGCTAGGATCATGTCCGATCGCACCGGGCATTTGGCCCAAATGGATCACCGCTACCTCTGGCACCCCTTTACCCATCTCTCGGAGTGGCTCGCCGTGCCGCCCCTGATCGTCGAGAGGGCCGAGGGAGTGTATCTGTACGATACCGAAGGCCGGCGCTACCTGGACGGGGTTTCCTCCCTGTGGGTCAACATACACGGGCACAACCGGGCGGAAATCAATCGGGCCATAACGGACCAGCTGGGCCGGGTGGCCCACAGCACCTTACTGGGCCTGGCCAACCCGCCCGCCGTAGAGCTCGCCGCCCGTCTGGTGGCCCTGGCTCCGGGCCGCCTGAGCCGGGTCTTCTACTCCGATACCGGGGCCTGCGCGGTGGAAATCGCCCTGAAGATGGCCTTTCAGTACTGGCAGAACCTCGGGCAGAGGCGTAGAATCAAGTTCCTGGCCCTGGAAAATGCCTACCACGGCGATACGGTGGGCAGCATGAGCGTGGGCGACATGTCTCTGTACTACGACCTCTATCGTCCCCTGCTCTTCGAGGTCCTTCGGGCGCCCTCGCCTTACTGCTACCGCTGCTCCCTGGGGCGGGAACCCCAAACCTGCGGACTGGCCTGCGCCGACGAACTCGGGCGCCTGCTGGCCGCCCACGCCGAAGAGGTGGCGGCGGTGATCCTGGAACCGCTGGTTCAGGGGGCGGCGGGAATGATCGTCGCCCCTCCCGGCTACCTCAAAAAGGTGGAGCAGTACTGCCGGCAGTACGGGGTGCTCCTGATCTGCGATGAGGTGGCCACCGGGTTCGGCCGGACGGGCAGGATGTTCGCCTGCGAGCACGAAGGGGTGGAGCCGGACCTCATGGCCGTGGCCAAGGGGATCACCGGCGGCTACCTGCCCCTGGCCGCCACCCTGGCCACGGAAGAGATATTCCGCGCCTTCGTCGGCGGTCCGGAAAAGACCCTGTACCACGGGCACACCTACACCGGCAATCCCCTGGCCTGCGCCGCCGCCCTGGCCAGCCTGGACCTCTTCGAAAAGGAGCGCACGCTGGAGAAGCTGGGTCCCAAGATCGGGCTCCTGAGCCGGCTCCTGGCCCCGCTGAAGGAGCATCCCCACGTGGGAGAAGTGCGCCAGAAGGGATTCATGGTGGGCATAGAACTGGTGGCCGACAAATCCCGGTGCCGGCCCTACCCGCCCCAGGCGCGCATCGGGCACCGGGTCTGCATGCAGTGCCGGCCGAAGGGAGTAATCATCCGGCCCCTGGGAGACGTAGTGGTGCTGATGCCGCCCCTGGTAATTGAAGAGCCGGAACTGCGGCGCCTGGTAGCCGCGGTGGCCGAGGCCGTAGACGAAGTCTGCGGGCGGGGGGATGGGGCTTGAAACCCGGCCTCTTCGTTACCGGCACCGATACCGGCGTGGGCAAAACCCTGGTTACGGGTCTTCTGGCGGCAGGGCTTAAGGCCCGGGGACTGGACGTAGGGGTAATGAAGCCCCTGGAGACCGGCTGCGCCGCCGATGAGGGGGACATGCGGCCGGAGGACGCCCTTTACCTGCGGCAGATGGCCGGGGTGCAGGACGAACTTGACCTCATCTGCCCCTATCGCCTGCGCGACCCCCTGGCCCCGGGCGTGGCCGCGGAAGAGGAAGGGGTAGAGGTTAACCTTATCGTCATAAGGAAGGCTTATCAGGAACTGGCACAGAGGCACGAATTCCTGCTGGTGGAATCCGCAGGGGGATTGCTCGTTCCCCTGAGCGGCGAGCTTCTTACTCCCCACCTCATAAAGGTTCTGGACCTCCCGGTGCTGGTAGTGGCGCGCAACCGGCTGGGCACGGTCAATCACACCCTGCTCACGGTCAACGAAGCCCGCCGGTGGGGGCTGACGGTGGCCGGGGTGCTCCTCAACCGTTGTGAGCCCCAGCCCGACCTCTCGGTCCAAAGCAACGCCCGGGTCCTGGAAAAGTTCCTTCCGGTGCCGCTATGGGGAGAAGTCCCTTACTTGACCCAGCTTCCGGACCGTGAGCAGGCGGCCCGGCTGGCGCAAGAGGTGCTGTTGCCGGTGCTGGAATGGTGTGTTAGGATAGGATAAAGTGAGGCCGCGAGACGGCCCGATCGGTGAACCGCCACTGCGAGGGGGAACCAGGACTGTCGGCAGAACAGAGTATGAAACCGGAAGAGGTCCAGGCGATGGAGTTCAGCCTGACCGTAGGTTTCACCTTCGAGGCCGCCCACTGTCTGCCGGAACACCGCGGCGAGTGCTCCCGGCTGCACGGTCACAGCTACCGCCTGGAAGTGACGGTCAGCGGACCGGTGGGTCCGGACGGGATGGTGGTAGACTTCGGCCGGCTAAAGCAGTTGGTGCGGGAGACGGTGATCGACCGGGTGGATCACCGTTACCTGAACGAGCTCTACCCCTTTGCGCCCACCTGCGAGAACCTGGCCCTCCGCTTCTGGCAGGACCTGCAGGAGGCACTGCGCGCCTACCCCCGCCTGAAACTGAGCGAGCTGGTACTGTGGGAGACGCCGGACGCCCGGGTCAGACTGGCCCGGGCCGCGCCGGCGCCCCGCCCGGGTGCCTGCGGGGCGGCCCGGCAAGAGCCCGAAGCGATGGCACTTCGATCCGCGAAACGATCGGTACGGGGACGAGGACTGCCGGCAAAATGCGGGGGCCCTCCGGAGGGGAACAAGGCTTGAGAGTCAAAGAGGTTTTCCTTTCCCTACAGGGAGAATCGACTTCGGCGGGCCTGCCTACGGTGTTCGTGCGCTTCGTCGGCTGCAACCTCCGCTGCCGCTACTGCGACACCCGCTACGCCTACGAAGGAGGGAGCCCGGCCGCGCCGGAAGAAATTCTGGCCGCCGTTTCCGCCTTCCCGGTTCGGCGGGTATGCCTTACCGGCGGCGAGCCCCTGCTGCAACCGGCCGAGGAACTGCAGCGGCTGCTGGATTTTCTTGCCGGCTGGGAGGTTTCCGTGGAAACCAACGGGTCTCTCCCCCTGGATACGGTAAGGCTCGGCCCGGGGCACCGCTGGATCATGGACCTCAAGTGCCCGGGCTCGGGGGAAGTGGAGGCCAACCGGTGGGAGAACCTGGAACTTCTGTCCCCGCAAGACGAGGTAAAGTTCGTGGTGAGTTCCCACGAAGACTATGCCTGGGCCCGGGAGGTAATACGCACGCGGGGTTTTCCTCCGGGAGCCAGGACTCTGCTGTCCCCGGCCTGGCCGGATCTGGACCCCCGCGATCTGGCCTCCTGGATGCTCAGCGACGGGCTGGACGCACGGCTGCAGATTCAGCTCCACAAAGTGATCTTCGGTCCTGAAGGCGAAAGGAGCCTACCATGGCGGGCAAGGTTGTAGTGGTGCTTTCCGGGGGCTTAGACTCTACCACCTGCATGGCCATAGCCCGGGCGGCGGGAGAGGACATTTATCCCGTAACCTTCACCTACGGCCAGAAGCACGAGGTGGAACTGGAGGCCGCCCGCCGGGTGGCCGAATTCTACGGCGTCGGCCGGCGCCACCGGCTCGTCGACCTCCGCGGCCTGTTTTCGGGTTCCTCGCTGACCGATCCGGACAAGGAGGTCCCCACTAACCGCAGCGCAGAAGAAATGGCGCGGGATATCCCTTCTACTTACGTCCCCGCCCGCAATACCGTCTTCCTGGCCCTGGCCCTGGCCGTGGCCGAACCCCTGGGAGCGGAAGCCATCTACATCGGGGTGAACGCCGTGGACTTCTCCGGCTATCCCGACTGCCGCCCGGAGTTCATTCGGGCCTTCCAGGAGGTAATCAACCAGGGTACCGCGGCCGGCACCCGGGGAGAGGGGATACAGATCCGGGCGCCCCTGCTCAGGCTGAGCAAGGCGGAGATCATAAGACGCGGAATCGCGTTGGGCGCCCCTTACCACCTGACGTACTCCTGTTATATGGGAACCGTGCCCTCCTGCGGGGTGTGCGACGCCTGCCGGCTGCGCCAAAAGGGGTTCCGGGACGCCGGAGTGGCGGACCCCATCCCCTACCGGTCCCCGGCGCCGGGCCGGGAGTCCTGCGGTTACCGGGGAGGAGAACCGTGAGGGGCAAGCTCCTGCTTCTGGACGGCAACAGCCTGCTTCACCGGGCCTTTCATGCCCTTCCGCCCCTGGCTACCCGCCAGGGCACCCCTACCGGGGCCGTCTACGGGTTTACCGCCATGCTGCTCAAGGCCCTGGAGCAGGAGAAGCCCACCCACGTGGCCGTGGCCTTCGACAAGGGCCGGATAACCTTCCGGCACGAACAGTACCGCGATTACAAGGGCCAGCGTCCGCCCACCCCGGAGGAGCTGCGGCCGCAGTTCGACCTGGCCAAGCGGATTCTCGGCGCCCTGAACATCCCCTATTTCGAACTCGAAGGATACGAGGCCGACGATCTCATCGGCACCCTGGCCGGCCGGGCGGAAGAGGCGGGAATGGAAAGCGTGATCCTCACCGCCGACCGCGACTGCCTGCAGCTGGTGTCCGCCTCCACCCGGGCCCTCCTGACCAAGAAAGGGATCTCGCAGCTCGCCGTCTACGACCCGGAGACTCTGGCCGGGGAATTGGGCATCCGGCCCGAGCAGGTTACCGACCTCAAGGCCCTGATGGGAGACCCTTCCGACAACATCCCCGGCGTTCCGGGCATAGGGGAAAAGACGGCCCTCCGCCTGGTGCGGGAATACGGAAGCGTGGAGGATCTCCTGGCCCGGCTTTCCCGCGTCTCACCTTCCTCCCTGGCGGAGAAACTGGCCGCCCACGCCGACCAGATCAGGCTGAGCAAGGAACTGGCCACCATCTGCCGCCGGGTCCCACTGGAGGTAGACTGGGAAGGCTGCCGCCACCGCCCGCCCAACCGGCAGGAACTGCTGGCCGTGTTCCGGGAACTGGAGTTCCGGAGCTTCCTGAAGGCCGTCCCTGCCGAGGAAGAAGAACCTCCGGCGCGGGCCGAGGCAGCCTCCCGGCCGTGGCAGGTCCTGAATTCCCCCCAGCAGGTGGCCGAATACCTGACCCAGATACGACACCGGGGCCGGGGAGCCCTGTCCCTGGTCTGGGAAGGCCGCGACTACTTCCACGGCCGTATAGTCGCCCTGGGGCTGGCCTGCCCGGGCGCGCTCCCGGCCGGCTTCGCCCTCTCTCAGGGCGAGCCCTGGCCGGTGCTGGCCGAAGCGCTGGCACGGAACGATAACCTGTTCATAGCCCACAACGCCAAGGCGGCCATGGTAAGCCTGGCCCGCCTGGGCCTGCCCCTGTGGTGGCCGGCCGGCGACACCCTGCTGATGGCCTATCTCCGGGAGCCCGGTGCCGCCGAGTACTCCCTGGAGGAACTGGCGGAGAAGGAACTGGGGCGTCCGCCGGTTTCCGGGCCGCCGGAAGAGACTGCCGCCCTGAATGCGGAAGCGGTTCTGGATCTGGCCGCCGCCATGGAGCCCCAGATCGGACTGCTGGAAATGGAGGAACTGTACCGGCAGGTGGAACTCCCGCTCACCCGGGTACTGGCGCACATGGAGCTGGCGGGAATAAAAGTGGACGGGGAGCGGCTGCGGGCCCTGGGCGAAGAACTGGCCGCGGGCATGAAGGCGGTGGCCGAAGAGATCTACGCCCTGGCAGGCGAAGCCTTCAACCTCAATTCTCCCCGGCAGCTGGGTTACATTCTTTTCGAGAAGCTGGGCCTGCCCCGCGGCCGCAAGACCAAGACCGGCTATTCTACCAGCGCCGAGGTACTGGAAGAGCTGGCCGCCAGGCATCCCATCGCCGCCAGGATCCTGGAGTACCGGCAGCTGATGAAGCTGAAGTCCACCTACGTCGACGGGCTCAAACCCCTGATCGACCCCGCTACGGGCAAGATCCACACCACCTTCCACCAGACCATCACCGCCACCGGCCGGCTGAGCAGTGCCGAGCCCAACCTCCAGAACATTCCCGTTCGCCTGGAGCTGGGCCGGCGCCTGCGCCTCGCCTTCGGTCCCTCCGCCCCCGACCGGGTCATACTGGCCGCCGACTACTCTCAAATCGAGCTTCGGGTCCTGGCCCACATATCCGGGGACGAGGGGTTGATCGCCGCCTTTCACCGGGGCGAGGACATACACACTCGGACCGCCTGCGAGGTCTTCGGGGTGACCCCTGCCGAGGTAACCTCGGAGATGCGGCGCCGGGCCAAGGCGGTCAACTTCGGGATCGTCTACGGGATCAGCGACTACGGGCTGGCCAGGGATCTCGGCATCGGCCGGCAGGAGGCCCGGGAATACATCGAGCGCTACTTCCGCCGCTATCCCGGAGTGAAGCGCTACGTGGAGGAAGCGGTGGCCCGTGCCCGGGAAAACGGCTACGTAACCACCCTGCTCAACCGGCGGCGCTACCTCCCCGACCTCTTCAGCCGTGACCCGGCCACGCGCGGCTTTGGCGAGCGCACGGCCATGAATACCCCCATACAGGGGAGCGCGGCGGACATCATCAAGATGGCCATGCTTCGGATCTACCGCGCGCTGCAGGAGCAAGGGCTGAAGACGGAAATGATACTTCAGGTGCACGACGAACTCATCTTCGAAGCCCCCGAGCCAGAACTGCCCCGGGTGGCCGAACTGGTGAGGCACCACATGGAAAACGCCTTTCCCCTGCGGGTGCCCCTGGTGGTGGAACTCAAGTACGGACCGAACTGGTACGAACTCAAACCCTGGCCGGGGGAGGACCGCGTCTAGGTGCCCGAGCTGCCCGAAGTGGAAACCATTCGCCGCACCCTCGCGCCCCGGGTGGTGGGACAGGCGGTGCTGGAGGCAACGGTTTACGACGACAAGACCCTGGCCCTGCCATCACCTCCCGAGTTCACCCGGCGCATGGCCGGGACCCGTCTCGTGTCCCTGGAGCGCCGGGGCAAGTACCTGCTCTTCGGCCTGGCTCCGGAGGGAGTGCTGGTGGCGCACCTGGGCATGAGCGGTCAGCTCCTGTGGCAGCCCGGGTTTTGCGGCCCGGACCGGCACACGCGCGCCGTCTGGAAACTGGAACGGGGGTACCTCGTTTTCCGGGACCCGAGGCGGTTCGGCCGGCTTTGGCTCCTGTCAGACGGCGAAACGGCCAGGATCGGGGGGCTGGCCGGACTGGGACCGGAACCCCTGCCCGACATGCCCGATCCGGAGGCTCTCTTCGCCCCGGTAGCCGGCCGGCGCCGCCCGTTAAAGGCTCTCCTGCTGGACCAGCGGTTCCTGGCCGGCATAGGGAACATCTATGCCGACGAGATACTCTTCCGCGCCGGGCTGGACCCGCGCCGCCCGGTATCGAGCCTTAGCCCGGAGGAAAGGCAGAGGCTCTTAGCCGCCATCCCGGAGGTGCTCCGAGAAGCGCTGGAGCACGGAGGAACCAGCGTGCGCGACTACGTGGACGGGCAAGGCAGGGAGGGGGAGCACCAGGCGTTTCTGCGCGTCTACGGCCGGGCCGGCCTCCCTTGTACCGTGTGCGGGGAATCAATCTTGCGGGTCAGGATAGCCGGCCGCGGCACCCATTTCTGTCCCCGCTGCCAGACTTAGATCGCAAGTAGCATGGGTGGGTAAGCTGTCAGGCAGTCGAGGGACTTAGTTATCCCCGTTTTTTGCCGGCAGTCCTGGTAGGATTGCCGGCAGGGCAGACTGTGGATACATCAGGTCGAGGGAGGGATCTGGCTCCCACACCGGCCATGTTCGTAATAGGTCTGACCGGAGGCATAGCCAGCGGCAAGAGCACGGTGAGCCGCATGCTGGCCCGCCTGGGGGCGGTCATCGTGGACGCCGACGTCCTGGCGCGGGAAATCGTCAGACCGGGGCGGCCCGCCTGGCGGGACATCGTGCGTCACTTCGGCCGGGAAATCCTGCGACCGGACGGAGAGCTTGACCGCAAAGCTCTCGCCCGCCGCATTTTCGGCGACCCGGAGACCCGGCAGCTGCTCAACCGGCTTACCCACCCCAGGGTGGTGGAGCAAACCGCGGCCATTTTGGAAAGTCTGGCCCGAGAGGGCAGGTGCCGGGTGGCGGTGGTGGACGCGGCTCTCTTTTTCGAGGCAGGAATGGAGCGCCTGGTGGACGAAGTTTGGGTAGTAAAGGTCTCCGAAGAAACCCAGATCAGACGTCTCGTGGAACGGGACGGGCTTTCGCCGGAAGAGGCCCGACAGCGCCTGGCCGCCCAGATGCCCCTGGAGGAAAGGCTCAGGCGCGCCCACCGGGTAATCGACAACGAAGGCCCGGAGGAACAAACCTGGCGTCAGGTGCTGGCCTTGTGGCGAGAGGCGGTCGGAAACGGGGCCGAAGGCGACGTCGGCGCAAACGATCTCTCGGGGCGATGAAACCCGAGAACCCGAAGGAGTGAGACCCATGACCGACAAGCTGATCACTACCCTCAAGCAGGTCAAAGAACTGACCGTCGACTCCCGGCGGCCTTTCTTCTCCGCCACCCACGAGGAAATAGCCACCGGCGCCACCACCGACATTTATTTCGTCCGCACCTACGAGATCCTCCGCTCCCTGGGCCAGGCCGACACCCCGGTAGCGGCGGAAATCTTCGCCCGCCGCGAGGGGATATTCGCCGGACTTCCCGAGGTCTTGAATCTCCTGGCCGACCGGCCGGTAGAGGTCTGGTCCCTCACCGAAGGAACCGCCTTCGAGGAAAGAGAAGTGGTGATGCGGCTGGTAGGCCCCTACGATCAGTTCGGTCTTTTCGAGACCACCATTCTGGGTATCCTGGCCCATTCCAGCGGCTGGGCGACCGCAGCCAGGAAGGCCAAGGAGGCGGCCCAGGAGGCGGCCGTGTTCTGCTTTGGGGCCCGCCACGTGCATCCCGCGGTAGCGCCGGTAATGGAACGCGCGGCCATCGTCGGGGGCGCCGACGGTGCCAGCTGCATTCTGGCGGCAAAGCTCGCCGGTAAGGAGCCGGTGGGAACCGTGCCCCACGCCATGTTCCTGATCGTGGGCGATACGGTGGAGGGTGCCCTGGCCTACCACCGCGTAATGCCTCCGGACGCTCCCCGCGTAATACTGGTAGATACCTTCAAGGACGAGGCCGAGGAAACCCTCAGAGTGGCCGAGGCCTTGGGCAGGGACCTCGCCGGGGTGCGCCTGGACACCCCGGGTGAGCGCGGCGGGGTCACCCCGGAACTGGTGCGGGAGGTACGGGCACGGCTGGATCAGGCCGGATACAACCACGTACGCATATTCGTCTCCGGCGGTCTGAACCCGGAGCGTATAGCCCGCCTGCGCCAGGCCGGAGCCGATGCTTTCGGTGTAGGCAGCTATATATCCAGCGCTCCGCCCATCGACATGACCTTGGATCTCAAGGTGGTACGCGGCCGGCCCTTCACCAAGCGCGGCCGTATACCCGGCGTCACTCTTAATCCCAAACTGCAACGGGTCAAGTGACCCTCCTTGCCTGCATAGCTGCCGCGTGTTCCTGGAATAATTAGCTATGAACCAGTTCTGCCGGAGGCGGCAGCGTGCCGGATTGGAAGTACTACGTCACCTCGCTGGTGGCCGTATTCCTCGCCCTGGGTATAGGCATCCTGATCGGAAGTATGGTGGTGGGGAGCGAGGCGGTCCTCAGCCAGCAAAGCGGCATGCTGGCGAGGCTGGAGGCCGACCTCTTAAGCCTCAAAGAAGACAATACCCGCTTGCGCCAGGAGACAGAACAGGCGCGCCAGGCCCTGGAGCGCGCCCGCATCCTGGCGGCTGAAGTTTTGCCCTCTCTTCTGGACGGCCGTTTGCGCGGGGCAGCCGTAACCGTGGTCGCTGGCGTCGAAGACCGCTCCCCGGAGCTGGAGGAGACGTTGCGCCGCTCCGGGGCCCTCTTGAGTTGCGCCTTCCTGGACTGCAGCCGTATCTCCTGGCCCGAAATAGCCAGGCGACTGGGTGCCTCTGCCGGTTCCCCGCCGGAGCGCTTGGCCCGCATGCTCGGGGAACAGGTAGGGCGGGCACTAACCGGAGAACTCTCGGCCGGTGACCTCCTGGAGTGGGGGCGCGCCCAGGGCTGGTGGAGCCCGGAAGGACAGGACCTCTCGGGCGGCGCGCTGGTCATCCTGGAAGATGACGAAGCGACGGCCAAGTCGCCCCGGCGCCAGCTACTTCTCTCCCTGGCCGGCTACTGGCACCGGTACGGCGGCCCGGTGGTGGCGGCCACTCCGTCCGAGGCCCGCACCCTCGTCGCCTACCACCGGCAGGGCGCGACCACGGTAGGCCATGTGCAGGAGCCCTGGGGCCGCGCGGCCGTGGTTGCCGCCCTACTCGCTTCCGCGCCCACACAGTAGCCCTGCCCTACCGTCCACCTGTGCCAAACCTGAGTTATCCCCACCTTCCCGAAGGCAGTCCTGGTTTTCCCCGTCTCGGGAGGGCGGGAGGCGCAAACCCGGCCAAGAAGCAAGAGGCCTGCTCACGGTGACGGGAGCAGGCTCATCACTTTTCTCTTCTTGGTGTCCGAGGCGGGACTTGAACCCGCACGGGACTGACCCATACGCCCCTCAAACGTACGCGTCTGCCAGTTCCGCCACTCGGACACCGGTTATCATCCCGCTTAAATGGTAGCACGGGTACCGTCCCGAGTCAAGACCACGGGCCCGGCCGAGTTATCCCCGCCCTCCCGAACACGGTCTGGTTTTCCGGGGTGCGAAAGGATAGACCGGCCCGGCGGCGTAATCCTATACTCGGAACGAGGGGGGCAGGGGAGTCATGCCCAGGATACTCTTCGTAGACGACGACCACGCCTGCCGGGCGCCCATGGCCCGGGTCTTCGCCCGGCTTGTGGCTCCCCCGGACGTGGAAGCAGTAAGCGCCGGGCGGCGCCCGGGGCCTCCTCACCCCCTGGCCCGCCGGGTCTTAGCCGAGCTGGGCTTAGAAATGCCGGAGGAACCGGGACGGGCTCTGGCGGAGATGGCCGGCGAGAGCTTTGACCTCACCGTGATACTCAGCACCCACCTGCGGCAGCGCGAGCCGGTGCTGCACGGGCTGCACGGCGTTCTGTGGTGGGACCTGGCGGATCCCCTGGCAACCGAGGGGCCGGACGAGGCCCGCCTGAGCGCCCTGCGCCGGTGCCGGGAAGAAATCCGCGACCGGGTGCGCAGTCAAGCTCTTGCGGGTCCTGCAGGAGGGCACCTTCGAGCCGGTAGGAAGCGAAAAAACGGTTCGGGTGCACGTGCGGGTCATAAGCGCCACCAACCGAGACCTGAGGGAAATGGTAGCGCGGGGAGAGTTCCGTGAGGACCTATACTACCGCCTGTGCGTGGTTCCCCTCTGGCCTGTACACCCACGTATCGCCCACCGCCGGTGACCGGCTCGCCCGAAGTGGTCAAGCTCTTGACCGAGGACGTGGCCCGGCTTACCGGGGGCCGGATAGCCGTGGGAGACGATCCGGCACAGGTGGTCGACGGGATCGAGGCTCACATTCGCAATAAGCGCACCGCCTTAGG
The DNA here is from genome assembly GCA_024653205.1 of Clostridia bacterium. NCBI lineage: Bacteria > Bacillati > Bacillota > Clostridia > Clostridia bacterium. The sequence continues at coordinate 73,730 of JANLFO010000010.1, forward strand.
GATCTAAAACACCCTGCGCGGGGCCGGGGAACCGCCAAACTGCGGTCTCCTCGGCCCCTTCTCGTTCCTGCTAGGTCTTCCGTGCGGCACCGGTTGATCCTTTTCCCGTCGTCGCCGGCTCCACGTGCACCAGAACGTCCGTGACCTCCGGGAATCTTTCCTTGAGCCTGGCGGCCACCTGGTGGGAGAGCGCATGCGCCTCCTCCAACGTCATGGCCCCCTCCACCTCGAGATGCAGGTCCAGGGACACGTCGTCTTCGCGGCCGCGGCTGCGCACCGCGTGGCAGGCTTTCACACCTTCCACGGAGAGTACCGCTTCCTCTACCGCCCCGGGTTCGATTATCGCCCGGTCGCACAGCACGCCGGCCGCTTCTTTCAATACCATGTAGCCGGCACGAACGATCAACGCGGCAATAACCAGTGAGGTAACCAGGTCCACCTCCGGGTAACCGAAACGTACCGCGGCCAGGGTGCCCACCACGGAAAGAGAAACGTAAATGTCGCTCTTGGTGTGGTAGGAGTCGGCTACCAGGAATTCACTCCGCAGGCGCTTTCCCGCCCGATATTCGTAGCGGGCGACCAGGAGATTCGCGGCCAGGGTAGCGGCCATGACCGCGAAGCTATACCAGCTGACATCTACCGCTACCGGGGCCTTCAGCCGGCCGATGACCTCCACCACCACGTTCTGGGCGGCAAAGAATAAAAGGGCGGCAATCCCCACTGCGGCCAAGGTTTCGAACTTTCGGTGACCGTAAGGGTGATCGGCATCGGCCGGGCGGGAGGCAAGGCTGATCCCGATAAGGCCCACAACGTTGGAAGCCCCGTCGGCCAGGGAGTGGAAGCCGTCCGCCGCCATGCTGGCGCTCCCGATTCGGTTTCCCACCACGATCTTGAGCAGGGCCACGGCCACGTTGGCCGCCAGGGTGGCTACCAGGACCTTTTGAATCTGACGGTGATTCTGCAACAGATACAACCTCTCTCGTCAGTAGTTCTCCGGCTCTGAGACATGACCGAAAAGGCAACCGGAGGCCCCGGCAACAGGCAAGCTGCTAAAGCTGCCTGGGCTTGCAGATGATCTCCCGCACCTGAGTCTCAAAGAAGGTGTTGGAGTGCGAGGGCAGCACCACCAGGGCGGTGTCCGCTCCGCGACCGGTGCCGGCCACGGCCACCACTTCCCGGCCGTAGGGAATGAGCCCCGCGTCCAGGGCCATACAGGCAATCTCCACTCCCACCTTTACCCCCTGACCCAACAGCCGGAGGCTGGCGGCAATTATCTCCGCCGGGTAAAGCCCCCCGAACTTCAGGCGCAGGGCGCGGTCCAGGCCGGCCATCAGGTGGGTAGTGGTGAGCACCCTGGCGCCACCGGCCTGCAGAGCCGCGCGCTCCTCGGGGGGCATTTCGTCTCGACCCGGGCCGGCAAAGCCTACGTGGTGGGTCACGCAGACGACTTCCAGTCCCCGACCCAGGCAGAGCCTGGCGGTTTGCCCCGTGTTCGAGGCTACCACCAGGTGTTCTATATGCAGTTCCTTGGCGCGGCGTACCGCCAATTCCAAAGTTCTTTCCGTGTTCTCCGGTCCTGGCTCCTCCCAGTACATCACTTCCGCCCCGCCTACGGTCCACACCCGGTGGCGGCGGCCTTCCTCCTTTCCAGCGGGCGTCGGCTCTGACCCCTTCCTCCTCATCTTACCTGCCCCAAACCGATAGAACAAGTCCCTGCAGCGGTTCGGGTCGCGCGGCAGGAATTGGGTCTATTGCCGTCGAAGTACCCGTCATCAAGTCGGTATCAGGATGCTCTCCAAGAGAGGTTGGACACCGGTGGCCAGAATTCCGATGAAATCGAAGAGCGAGGTCGAAATCAGGGGAACCGCGAACGGTTTGGTAATCCTGCTCGATCCCGAGGCGCCGGTAGAACGGCTGGCTCAGGCACTGCGGGCCAAGCTCGCCGCCGCGCGCGGTTTCTTCGCCGGTGCCGACTGTCAGCTCCGGTGGCGCGACCGGCCCCAGGAGGCGGATTTGCCCGCCCTGGCACAGATCCTGGCCGAATACGGGCTGCTCCTGCGCTCACCCGGCCCGGAAAAACCCTCACCCGTTGTGGGTCTTCCCGGAAGAACGGCGGAGGTAATTGCCCTGCCCAGTCATCAGGCCATGCTGGTACAGGGTCTGGTGCGCGGGGGACAGACCGTCCGGCACCCGAGCCACGTAGTCATCCTGGGGCACGTGAATCCCGGCGGCCGGGTAGAGGCGGGCGGGCACGTCATCGTACTGGGCAAATTGGCCGGGACCGTCCTGGCCGGTTACCCGGACAACACCCGGGCGGCCATATGGACCTGGGTCCTGGCCAGCCGCAAGGTGGCCGTGGCCGGGCGCTACCTGCCTTTAGAAGCAGACCTTCCCTCGGGTCCGGCGGTAGTGAGGCTTTACCACCACCGGGTGCGGGCGGAAGCCTGGTCCGGCTCCCGACAGAGATAGCCCCGCTTCACAGGGCCAGTACGCCGGCCAGCTCGTACAGGCCCATATCTATGGTTTTTTCGCCCTCCAGGACCCGGTCCAGCTCTAGCGCCTCGATCTCTCCCCGCACCAGGCCCACCATGTAGCCGGCCTTACCCTCGAGCAGGAGTTCCACCGCCCGCGCTCCCATCCTGCTGGCCAGAATGCGGTCCCAGGCGGTCGGCGCGCCGCCCCGCTGAATGTGCCCCAGTACCGTCACCCGGGTTTCCAACCCCGTTCGTGCGGCCATCACCTTTCCCAGTTCCACGGCGCTGGCCACGCCCTCGGCCACCACCACTATGCTGTGCAACTTGCCCCGCCGCCGGCCGCGCTGGATGCGGTCCACCACCGCCTCCAGCTCAAACGGGATCTCCGGAATGAGAATGGCCTCCGCACCGCCGGCAATCCCAGCCAGGAGCGCGATCTGCCCCGAGCGCCGTCCCATCACCTCCACCAGGAAGAGGCGCTCGTGCGAGGTGGCCGTATCTCGAATCTTGTTGATCGCATCCACCGCGGTGTTCAGGGCGGTATCAAACCCTAAGGTGTAGTCCGTCCCGGGGATGTCGTTGTCGATGGTGGCGGGAACGGCCACCACCGCCACCCCGCGCCGGGAAAGGGCCTGGGCACCCCGGAAGGAACCGTCACCGCCGATTACCACCAGCGCCTGAATCCCGGCTTCCTTAAGTACCTGTGCCCCCCGATCCTGACCGCCGGAGGTGTAGAATTCGAGACTCCTGGCCGTACGCAGCATGGTTCCGCCCCGGTGGATGATGTCCGAAACCGAAGCCAGGTCCAGGGGACGCATGTCCCCTTCCAGAAGGCCGGCAAAACCGCGAGAGATTCCCACTACCTCCAGGCCGTGATAGACGGCCTTTCGCGTTACCGCCCGAATACAGGCGTTCATCCCCGGCGCGTCTCCGCCGCTGGTCACCACCCCTATACGCCGCAAATTCCGGTGCCCTCCGAATAGACCCCACCGATGCCGTGCGGCACCGTATCGGGGCCCGAGTCTAACCGATAACCGCCCGCCCCGCCCCTAGTCACCGGTCTCCACGTAACCGTGGCGGGTGTAGATCTGGGCTCTCCCCCGGACCTTTATGGCCGAGGTAAACTCGGTGAACTGGGCTACCATCACCTCGCCCTTATCCAGTTTCTCCGAGTGGTGGGACTTAGTATCCCGGCCCCGGGTGAGACCGATGATGGTTACCCCGTTTTCCAGAGCCTTGATCACCACGTAATCGCTCGTACTCCAGTGGTGCTCCTCCATCCTTCCTGACCCCCTCGTCAGTCCCTAAAGACCGGCCAGCCGCAGGGCTGACGCCTGAACTTTTCCTTCAGCGCCTTTTCTACCTGGGGCGGCACCAGACCGCTGATGGAACCGCCCAGGGCAGCTACCTGCTTGATAATGCTGGAACTGAGAAAGGAGTACTCGTTGGCGGTCATAAGAAATATGGTTTCCACGTGCTCGTTCAGTTTCTTGTTCATGAGATACATCTGAAACTCGTACTCGAAATCGGAAACCGCCCGGATACCACGGATGATGGCCTGGGCCCCCTGCGAGTGCACAAAGTCCATGAGCAACCCGTCGAAGCCCACCACCTCCACATTGGGAAGGCAGGCGGTAGTGGCCCGCACCAGTTCCACGCGCTCCCCCAGGGTGAAAAGGTTCTGCTTGTAGTTTTCCGCCGCCACGCCGATTACCAATCGATCAAATAGCTTTGCCGCCCGCTCGACGAGATCCAGGTGCCCGTTGGTGATGGGATCGAAAGTCCCCGGGTAGACGGCTTTTCTCAAGGATCGCGCCCCTTTCCTGTTAGGTTAGGCCTTCCATTCCACGGTTCCGGGACCGGCAATCACCTCCAGCTCCCGCCGCAACTCCTCGCTGGCGCTGACCCAGAAGGTTTCGGCTACCCGCAGGTACTTGGCCTGGCCGGGGAAGAACAGGTACACCGGGTTGGGACCCCGGTGACGCAGCAGGGCGGCCTGCAGGGCCCGCAGTTTCCTTCCGTCGCAGTCCGGCTCCAGCCGGATTACCACCTTGAGCTTGGTCTCCGCGGGCAGGGGACGAACCCGGTCGGCCAGAATCTTCACCCCTTCCTCGGTTCCGTCCGTGCGTCCCTCTACCACCACCACCTGCCCGGAACCCAGCAGTTCCTGCGCCGAACTCCACAGACGCGGGAACACCAGCACCTCCACGCCGCCGGTGGTATCCTCGACCAATAGGGAGGCCATCACCTCGTTCTTCTTGGTGGTAAGCCGGCGCACCTGGGCCACCATGCCGCCCACCACTACCGCCGTTCCTTCTTCCAGTTGGCCCAGTTCGGCGATGGGGCAGGTAACGTGCAGCGCCAGCCGGTCCCGGTATTCGGCCAGGGGATGGCCGCTCACGTAAAAGCCCAGCATGTCCTTCTCCATGCCCAGAAGGTCCTGCGGCGAAAACTCTTCTACCTCGGGCAGAACGACCTCCGGACCCAGATCCTCCTCCGGAGAGCCCAGATCGAAAAGGGAAAGCTGGCCCCGCAGGCGGTCTTCCTGGCGCCTCTGGGCCGCCTCCAGGCACGCGTCCAGGCCGGCCAAGAGGCGCGCCCGGCCCACCCCCAGGCTGTCCATGGCCCCGCACCGGATCAGGCTTTCTATCACCCGCTTGTTGACCTGGTGCAGGTCTACCCGGCGGCAGAAATCGGCCAGGGAAGCAAAGGGGCCCTCGGCGCGGGCCTCCAGGATGGAGGCGATGGCGCCCTCCCCCACGTTCTTGACCGCCGCCAGGCCGAAGCGAATGGCATTTCCGGACACCGAAAAATCCGCCTGGCTGGCGTTCACGTCCGGAGGGAGTATCTCGATGCCCATACGGCGGCACTCTTCTATGTATACCGGCACCTTGTCCGGGTGGTTGCGCACGCTGGTGAGCAGGGCGGCCATGAACTCTACCGGGTAGTTGGCCTTGAGGTAGGCGGTCTGGTAGGCCACCAGGGCGTAGGCCGCGCTGTGGGAGCGGTTAAAACCGTAGCCGGCGAAGTATTCCATGAGATCGAAGATCTGAACCGCCGTATCCCGGGCTACACCCCTGGCCGCCGCCCCCTCCAGGAAGCGGGAACGCTGGGCGGCCAGAACCTCCGGCTTTTTCTTTCCCATGGCCCGGCGCAGAAGATCCGCCTCGCCCAGGCTGAAGCCGGCCAGCTCGCTGGCGATGCGCATCACCTGCTCCTGGTACAGGATCACCCCGTAGGTGTCGCGCAGAATGGGCTCCAGCGCCGGGTGCAGGTACTTTACCTCCACCTGGCGGTGCTTGCGGCGGATGAAGTCCTCTACCATGCCGCTGCCCAGAGGACCCGGCCGGTATAGGGCCACCAGGGCCACCAGGTCCTCGAACCGCTCCGGGCGCAGGCTGCGCAACAGGGTCCGCATGCCGCTGCTTTCCAACTGGAACACGCCCACGCTTTCTCCCGAGGAAAGCAGGGCGTAGGTCTTGGGATCCTCGAGGGAAAGGCTCTCCATATCCGGAGCTTGCTTGCCGTTCCGGGAGATTAGCCTTAAGGTATCGCCGATCACGGTAAGGGTGCGCAGGCCCAAAACGTCCATCTTCAGGAGCCCCAGGTCCTCGATCACGTTCATGGGGAACTGGGTGGTCACCGGACCGTCCGGGGTTTTCTGCAGGGGAAGGAAGTTTACCAGGGGCTCAGGAGCGATCACCACTCCGGCGGCGTGGGTGGAGGCGTGCCGGGGCGTACCCTCCAGGGCCCGGGCGTAATCCACCAGCTGCCGCACCCGCTCGTCCGCCTCGTAGGCCTGTCTCAGCTCCGGGCTTCCCTCCAGCGCCCGGTCCAGGCTGATCCCCAGTTCCGCCGGCACCAGCTTGGCCAGCCGGTCCACCTCGGGGAGGGGAACGTTCAGCACCCGGCCCACATCCCGGATGGCGGCGCGGGCGGCCATGGTGCCGAAGGTGATGATCTGAGCCACCCGGTCCTCGCCGTAACGCCGGGTAAGGTAGTCCAGCACCTCGCCCCGCCGCTCGAAGCAGAAGTCTATGTCGATGTCAGGCATGGTCACCCGCTCGGGATTGAGGAAGCGCTCGAAGAGCAGGTCGTAGCGAAGAGGGTCGATCTGGGTGATGCCCAGGGCGTAGGCTACCAGGCTGCCGGCGGCCGAGCCCCGGCCGGGACCGGTCAATATTCCCTCCTGGTGGGCGAAGTGCACCAGATCCCAGACCACCAGGAAGTAACCGGCAAATCCCATTTTGAAGATCACGTCCAGCTCGTACTCCAGCCGCCGCCGGTAGTCCTCCCGGTGGAAAAGGCCCCTGTCCTTCAGCCCCTGCTCGCACAGGTGCCGCAGAAAGGTCTCGGCGGTATGCCCCTCCGGCACCGGGTAGTGGGGCAGGTGCAGCCGGCCGAAAGGCAGCTCCACCTCGCAGCGCTCGGCAACGGCCAGCGTACTGGTCAGCGCCTCCGGCACCTCGGCGAAGAGCGCGGCCATCTCTTCGGGCGTCTTGAAGTAGAACTCCTGGGTGGGAAACTCCAGCCGCTTGCTGTCCTCCAGAGTCTTGCCGGTCTGGATGCACAGGAGCACGTCGTGCAGGGCGGCGTCCTCGCGCCGCAGGTAGTGAACGTCGTTGGTGGCCACCAGCGGCAGATCGAGGCGGCGCGAAAGCTCGATCAGGAACCGGTTGGCGCGCTTCTGCTCGGCCAGGTCGTGGTCCTGAAGCTCCAGATAAAAGTTCTCCGGCCCGAAGACCTCCCGATACCAGGCCGCGGCCGCCGCCGCCTCCTCCTCCCGGCCCTTGAGGAACAAGGCGGGTATCTCCCCCGCCAGGCAAGCGCTCAGGGCGATAAGTCCCTCCCGGTGCTCGGCCAGAAGCTCGCGATCCACCCGGGGCTTGTAGTAGAACCCCTCGAGGTAGGCCCGGGAAACCAGGCGCAACAGGTTCTGGTAGCCCGTATAGTCCCGGGCCAGGAGCACCAGGTGGAAGGGGCTTTCTTCCTGCTGGCCCTGGCGGTGAAAGCGGCTGCGCCGGGCCACGTAAACCTCCGCGCCCAGGATCGGCTTTACCCCGTGCTGCCTGGCCAAACGGTAAAAATCGGCCACCCCGTACATGACCCCGTGATCGGTGATGGCCAGGGCGGGCATGTTCTGACGGGCCGCCTCGGCCACCACCTTTTCCAGGCGGCAGGCGCCGTCCAAAAGGCTGTACTCGCTGTGCAGGTGCAGGTGAACGAAATCTGCCCCCATGGGACCCACCCGGTGGTTTCTTCCGGCCCCATTATAGCACGGCGCCCCTAGTCCTTCTACCGGGCCCGGCCCATCCCCGTTTATCTGCTTCCTCCGGCTGGTTTCATGCCCGGTCAGTGAGGGCTGTCTACTATGAGCCCAGCAATAAAGTCAAAATGTCTCCTGTTCCTGGTGACCAGCACGGCATCCATATCCAGCGCCGTCGCCGCTATGAGGGCGTCTACCGGATTTAGGCCGGAGCTCTTCCCGTACCTAGCCAGAAGCTCGCCGGCCTCGCGGGCCGTGTCCGCGGTTACGTCGGCCACCCCGGTCAGTCCCTCAAACAGGCGCGACATCTTTTCCTGCTGCTCCGAACTGATACCGGGCGCAGCGTACAGTTCCATGACGGTCACCGCGCTTATCCACCGCTCCATCTCCTGGCACTTGAAAAGGTAGGTGGTGGCAGGCGCGAAGCCGCGCAGGTGATCGATAAGCACGTCGGTATCGAAAACTACCCTCACTGCCTCTCCTCCAGTCTTTCCTGCGCTGCGCGCCGCAGCCTAGAAACATAATCCGGGTCAACGTCTGGCCATATCCCTGCCGTATCCCGGAGTACTCCCAACCAGTCCGCGACTTCCCTCTTTCCCAGGGGTTCGAGGACCACCTTGCCGCCGACGACCCTGGCGGCCAGGGCGTCCCCCCTGTTTATGCCGGCCCTTTCCCGCACTGCGGCGGGCAGAACGATCTGCCCCTTACTTGATACCCTTACGACGCTCTTCACCCGACGCCGCTCCTTTCCCGGGTAAGACTAGGTAAGCCCTTTCTTACTACCCTCATTATAGCACCAATCGCCAGCGGGAACAAAGGCTTCTATTTCGAAAAGAGGAATACGCCCGGAAGTCTGGAGGCGGCCAGCTTGCGCCGAGGCCTGGCTTAGTGCTACCATTAGGTGGGATTATCCGGAGGAGGCGTTGGGGGCATGGCTACGGGTACCGTCGCAGGTGTCGCCCTGATAGGCCTGGCGGTAGGCTTCCTCGTCGCCTGGGCCCTGCTGGGCAGCCGGGCCCGCGCCGCCGAGGGACTGGCGGCCGAACTGAGGCAAGCACTCACCAGGACCGAAGAGGAACTGGGCCGGCAGCGGGCGGACCTCGAAACCGAGAGGGCGGCCCGCGTGCGGGCGGAAACGCTCCTGGCCGAGGCGGGCAAGGACATAGAGGAGCAGAAGCGCCTCCTGGACGAGGCCACCCAGAAACTCACCCACACCTTCGGCGCTCTGGCCGCCGAAGCCCTGCGCAACAACAATCAGGCCTTCCTGGAGCTGGCAAGAAAGACCCTGGAGGTTTTCCTGACCGAAGCTCAGGGCGACTTGGGCCGCCGGCAGCAGGCCATAGAGGCCCTGGTTACCCCCCTGCGCGAGGCCCTGGAGCGGTACGACCGCCAGATTCAGGAGCTGGAGAAGACCCGGGCCGAAGCCTACGGCAGCCTCACCCGGCACCTCCAGGAACTCAGCCGCGCCCAGCAGCAGCTTCAGAGCGAAACCGGCCGGCTGGTGTCCGCCCTGCGTTCTCCCCGGGCGCGCGGCCGCTGGGGGGAAATAACCCTCCAGCGGGTGGTGGAGATGGCCGGCATGAGTCCCTACTGCGACTTCGTGACCCAGCCCACCGCGGAGACCGAGGACGGGCGCCGCCGCCCCGACCTGGTGGTCAACCTGCCCAACGGCCGGGCCATCGTGGTGGACGCCAAGGCCCCGCTGGAAGCATACCTGGACGCGGTGGAAACCGAAGACGAGGACGCCCGCCGGGCGGCGCTCACCCGTCACGCCCAGGCGGTGAGGAGCCACATGATCGCCCTGGGCAGCAAGGAATACCAGAACCAGTTCCGGCCGGGCGCGGACCTGGTAGTGCTTTTCCTGCCCGGCGAGCCCTTCTTCGCCGCAGCGGTCGAATCCGATCCCCACCTCATCGAAGACGGCATCAACCGCCGCGTACTCCTGGCCACGCCCATCACCCTGGTAGCGCTGCTCAAGGCCGTGGCCTACGGGTGGCAGGAGCGGCAGGCCACGGAAAACGCCGAGAAGGTCATCGAAGCCGGCCGGCAACTCTTCGAGCGCCTGATCACCTTCGCCGATCACCTGGAGGGACTGCGCAAGGGCCTGAGTGCGGCGGTGAGATCCTACAACGAGGCCGTGGGCTCCTGGCAGAGCCGGCTGCTGCCCGGAGCGCGCAGGCTCAAGGAGTTGGGAGCGGCACGGGCCCAGCGGGAGCCCAAGCCGGTGGAGGAAGTGGAGCCGGTCTTCCGCGAGGTGCAGCAGGCATCGGCGGATTAGCCGGTAAGCTGAGTTATCCCCATTTCCACGGGCGGTACCGGGTGCTCCCCGTTCGTACTGTCACCTCGCCGACCAAACTA